>DATGIY010000752.1:0-5734 GCA_035295475.1 Terriglobales bacterium | reverse complement strand
CTTCTCGCGCACCACCTTGGCCACTTCTTCCGCCACTTTCTTGCCGCTGGTGCGGATAATTTGCGCGCCTACATCCTGCGCGAACTTGATGTTTTGTTCCAGAGACCGCTGGTCCTGGGGATTCTCATCAACGCCGATGTCCACGTAAATGACGGACAGCTCAGCGTCAATGCGTTGCGCCATTCTCGCAGCACGGGCGATCAGATACTGGGCCGCGGGACTGGAACTGATGCACACAGCGATCCGCTCCCGGATGCCAGCGCTCTTCCCTCCTGCTTCCTTCTCCAGCAGTGATTCCAGGCTTCGATCCACCGCCCGCGTCACCTGCTGCAGAGCCAGCTCGCGGAGCGCCAGGAGATTTCCGGGCTTGAAGAAGTGGCCCAGGGCGCGTTCCGCGCGATCCAGCGGGTAGATGTCTCCCCGCCGCATGCGCGTCTGTAATGCTTCCGGAGTCAAGTCCACCAGCACAATCTCGCTCACCCGCGCCATCACCCAGTCCGGAACTGTCTCGCGCACCTGGACTCCGGTGATCTGGTGAATCATGGGCATGAGGCTCTCGATGTGCTGGACGTTCATGGTGGAGAGCACGTCGATGTTGGCGTCCAGCAACTCCATGACGTCCTGGTAGCGCTTGGCGTGCTTACTGCCTTCTATGTTGGTATGAGCCAGTTCGTCAACCAGGGCCACCTGCGGCTGGCGTGACAGGATCGCATCCACATCCATTTCGTCGAAGGACGCTCCCTTGTAGTCCATCTGGCGGCGTGGGACAGTCTCCAATTTCGCGGCCAATTCGGCGACCGCTTTACGGCCATGGGTTTCGGCCAAACCGATCACCACATCTTCCCCGCGGCTTTTGCGGCGTATGCCCTCGCTCAGCATGTTGAACGTCTTGCCGACTCCCGGCGCATAACCCAGAAACAATTTAAAAATCCCCTGTTTCTTTTGAGGAGTGACTTCCTCCAGCCATTGCTCGGGCGTCTTGGGCATTTTGTTCGTTCTCCGGCCCGCGGCTGCAATGCCGAATTGCTACAATCGGCCGTGTGAAACGAGTTGCTGAGAACCAGATACTACGCTTTCTGGTGGCCGCCGCCGTGGTTTGCCTCATCACCGCGGTTTATTACCACTGGCTGCATGTCAATCCTACAACGGTTGGCTTTACCTTTCTGTTGGCTGTGCTGGTGATATCGGCCACGTGGGGATTACGCTGCGCCATCTTTATGGCCATTCTCGCTACCCTGGCGTACAACTACTTCTTTCTTCCCCCGCTGCTGCACCTGACGATTGCCGACCCGCAGAACTGGGTAGCGCTTTTTACCTTCCTGTTCACGGCTATCATTGCCAGCCAGCTCTCTGAGCGTGCCCGCCGCAAAGCCGAGGAATCGAACCAGCGGCGCCGGGAAGTGGAGCGCCTATATGCCTTCAGCCAGCAATTGCTGGTTTCGGAGAATATCTTTGAGTTGCTAAACCTGATACCCAAGTACATTGTCGATTCCTTCGCGGCGACTGGCGCAGCCATGTTCCTGGAGAGCAAACAGGAAACGTATTATCTCGACCCGGGCAGCAGGTCGCAATTTCCTCCCGACCAACTGCAAGCCATCAGCGGCCGTGGGGAACCGGTTTTCGATCGTGAGCGCGGCCTTTGTTTCATGCCTCTCCGCATGGGAGTGCGCTCGGTGGGAACCCTCGGCCTGGCCGGATGCGACTTGTCACGGCAGACGCTGGAAGCCATTGGCAGCCTGACCGCAATCGCCATCGAACGCGCCAGCACAGTCGAAAAACTGTCCAAGACGGAGGCGGCGCGGGAGAGTGACCGCCTGCGTTCGGTATTGCTGGACTCGGTAACGCATGAGTTCCGTACTCCTCTCACCGCCATCAAAGCATCGGCGGAGACGTTGTTGTCCGATGTCGAGTTGAACAAGCCTGAGCGCAAGGATCTGCTCACGGTTATCAATGAAGAAAGCGACCGACTCAACCGATTGATCGGGGAAGCAGCAGAAGTTGCCCAGTTGGACGCGCATCAGCTTGAACTGCACCTGGAAATGCACTCCATTCGCAAGCCGGTAGATGACGCAATTGAAAAGCTGGAGCACGCCCTTGAGCACCATAGTTTGCAATTAAGCATTCCCGACAACTTGCCCCCAGTCCGAATCGACGTTGATCGCATCACCGAAGTGCTTGTCCACCTCCTCGATAACGCAGTGAAATACTCCCCGCCAGGCACAAGCCTCCAGATCACAGCCGAGAATCGCGGTGGGGAGATCGTTACGAGCGTGGCGGACCATGGTCCCGGAATTGACGAAGTCGAGCAGCAGATGATCTTTGAGAAATTCTATCGCGGTCGAGACCAGCGCATGCTCATCCAAGGCACGGGGATGGGGTTGGCCATCGCCAAGGCCATCGTGGAACTGCACGGCGGCACGATTGCCGTCATCAGTCAGTTGGGTCGTGGGTCTCTGTTCTACTTCTCTCTTCCGGTGGCTTGAGGACCGTGGACGCGCCCCATAGGCGCTTCAGTCGCGTTTGCACGCTGCTGAACGCCTAAACCCCACGCGCCTAACATCTATCCTACGCGTGGCTAGCGCTCCGGCTTTTTCCAGATGTCGCGGTCGTGCATCAGCCGAATTTGCCGCTTGATGACCTTCTCGCGATACTCGGCGTGCTTCATCGGCGCCCGCTTCAGATAAAGGTTCTTGGGATAGATAGGCTGCTCGTAGAGGATCTGGTACAGTTCGGTGCGCAAATCTTTCAGCCAGTTATCCCACTGCGCCCGCGCCCGGTGATCGCGCAGGGCTTCGATGTCCACCACTCCCGCTACATAGGTTGATCCCGCTCCGTACTCCTGCCGCCCCACGATCTGTCCCTTGTAGTTGATGATGAAGGAGCGTCCGCCAAAGGTGTCAATGGGCGTGGTCTCCTCGGGAAACAGGTAATATGTGCCCATGTTCGGAGCCACAATGTAGAAGTTGTTGTCCAGGGCACGGGCGCGGCTCTGGATTTCGAAAATTTCATTGCCGGTGGCAGGGTGCGGATAGGAAGCGCGGTACACCACCTCCGCCCCGTTCAGCGCCAGCGCGCGGGCATTCTCCGGATAGGAGCCTTCGTTGGCCATCATGATGCCCAGACGGCCTATGGTCGTGTCCGCCACCGGCCAGAAGGCATCCAGCGTGCGCCCATATTTCTCCACCCACCAGTCATACACGTCGTGAGGACATACCGAGTGCTCCACCGGGAACAGAGGCGAAACCTTATAGTGCTGCAGGATCACCTTGCCCTTGGGGTCAAGGATGAAGCCTACATTGAAGTAGCGGTCCTTCAGGTCGGGATGGCGAGCTTTAGCCTGGGCCATGATGAAGGCGTCATACTCGCGGGCGATCTTGCCTAATTCCTCGGTTTCCTCGCCGGGAATATCAATGGCGCACTCGCGGGCAAACTTCACATGGTCCAGATCGAGCACCTCATCGTTGAAGGCCTGCAGCGCGCCTTCGGGAAAGGCGATCAGGCGCACGGGGATATCGAGGGCGGAGAGCCAACTGGCGGCCTTTACCAGGTGCTTCAGATGCTCCAGGTTGATCTTGATGTCCTTGCGACGGCGAATTCCGCGTACCGAAGGGATGAGTCCCACTGCGGTATAAGGTTTCACCACGGTTTTCAGCACCTCACTTTTTGCCTGTCATCCCCAGCGAGGGCGCGTCCATCTTGCGAGGCGCGCCCGAATCGAGGAACGTTGCGTCTTTGTAATCAGCGCCCTCAGAACGTAAAGCGCAGTGAAAGTTGCAGTTCGCGTGCCGGCGAAACAAACTTGGGCGAGCCGAAGCTGGGGTTCGCGGGGCTGGAAATGTGATCGCCATAAAACTGCGGCACCGGCCCCAGGAAATCGGGCGCGCCATAGACGTGGTCTACATCCAGCACGTTGGGCCGGTTGAACAGATTGAAAATCTCCAGGCTGGCCTCCGTTTTCACGCGCTCAGAAATCGGGATGACCCGCTGCACGCGGAAATCGGTGTCGTAATACGGATCGCCCTTGTAAGCGTTGCGGGCAGTGATCCCCACCCGGTCGGGAAAGGGAAAGAGGTCGCCGTTGGTGTCGAACCCGGTGTTGATGGTGAACCAGCGGGCACTCTGCAAATTGTTCAGCAAGGAGAATTTGAAGTCGCGCACCAGTCGCGGCCATTGCTGCGGCGTGTCCGTCATCAGGGCCAGGGTGAAGCGGTTGCGGACGTCATTGTCGCCCACCGCGCGGTCATACTGCGGGAAGAGGTAATTTTCTGGCGTGTTGGGCAGGTTGACGGTGGTGGAGATGTCAATGGACTTGGAGTAGGTGTAATTAGCCAGCACGCTGAAATGATTCGTAAATGACCTGCGCAACGTGGCCGTGCCCGCGTTGTAAATCGAGAAGCCAATCGGCTTCACGTAGAGTACGAATCCAAAGTTGGGATCGGCGGGACGAAAGCTTTGTTTGCAGCCGGAAGTGACCAGCGGGTCGCAACCCGGCAGCGGCAGGCCATTGATGCTGGAATAAACCGGCAGGCGGTCGGCGTGCATCCACTGGTAGCCGATGGAGGCATACCAGTCCTTGCCGATCTGGCGCTCCACTTCCAGGCTGGCCTGCTCCGAAAGCGGCTGGGGGAACTTGCGCGCCGCGTAGCCCAGCGGCACCTGCACCAGGTTGCTGGGTGCTGGATAAGCGCCGGTTTGAACGAAGTTCATGAAGCTCTGCCGCAGGAACACGGGATTGGGAATGCAGAGTCCGGGAGCAACCGTGGCGCACGCGCCCACCGCGCCTGAAGCGCCAAAGCCGATTAGATTCTGGCTGGGATTGGCGAACTCCGGCAGCAGCGGCTGATTCATGTAGCTGAATTCCGAAGCTCCGATCCAACTCACCATGATGTCGCTGTACACAAACGGGCCGGTGAACAGGCCCGCACCTCCGCGCACCACGCCCTTGCCGCCGCTGAAAGAATAGGCAAAGCCCACCCGCGGCTGCACGTTGCCGTAGTTGGTGGGATGGAAAGCACCCTGAATTTTCACATCGCTGGCCGAGGGCATCTTGTCCACGTCGTAGCGCAGGCCGAAGGTAAAGCTCAGGTTCGGACGCGCCTTCCACTGGTCCTGCGCATAAGCGGAATACATCGTGTGCAGGTAGTTGAGCGAGGTGGCATCGTTAAACGTCTGCTCGCTCGGTCCAGCGTAGAGCCCACTCTGAAAGTTGGGGTCGCGGTTAGGAATTTGCTGGCCGAACAGCGATCTGGGCTCCAGGAAAAGGAATGCCACCGGGCTGCCCGGCGGCAGGCCCTGGAACGGCCCCACGCCGAAGAAGCTCTGTGGCGCGAAGATGGCAAAGCCTGGGCTGAACAGCGTCACCTGCGTGCCCGTCCATACCGGCTGGAAGCTGCCGCCAAACTTGAAGGTGTGATTGCCGCGCGTGTAGGTGAGATTTTCAGCGGTCTGGAAATGGCGCTCGCGATAAAAACGCACGCTGCCCACAAATCCGCCCGACGACATCAGGTCGGGAATTCCCAGCGCGGGCTCGAAGCCCAGGCCCTTGGGTTCGAGATTGAAGGTGCGCTGGTTGAATTGCATCAGGGTCTCGGAAGTCAGATCGTGGCTGAAAACGTGGATCAGGTTGCTGTACAGCGTCTGATCGCGCACCGGATTGTCGCGGTAGGAGGAGGGCAGGCCCTCTCCCGGCGCCGCTCCTCGCACGTTCTGCTTGCGCGAGTCGTTGAACAGGTAG
>DATGIY010000751.1:0-3684 GCA_035295475.1 Terriglobales bacterium | reverse complement strand
AACCCGTCAATTCCGGCCGCCTGCACCAGTTTCCGCCTCACCTCACTCGGTGATAGCTGAAAAGTCGAATTGCCCGAGGTAAATAGGTCTCGAAACCGGCGGCACCGTGCGCACGGTGTCCACCGGATAGGGCTTCTCGGTTAGGGTAGGGAATCCCCAAACCTTTCCCGTACGGCGATCGATTACCACTTTGCCCATGATCTGCTGGCTGCCATCCGGAGCGCGCAGCATGCTGGTTCCAGGCTCGATGTAGAGATCTTTCGTGTGCTGCGCGTACACGGGTGGCGGGCTGGCCAGCGATTGCAGCACATTCAAAATCAGCAGCACGGCGATAAATGTCAGCAAGCTCTTGGTGATGAAATCGAGTTTCATGCCAGCTCCTTGTGCAACGGAAATCCTGATACGCGCCCATCAATGCCTGAGGAAAACTGCCGATTTTCTTACCCTTTGGGACTAAGTTGTCTTCGCCAAGGCCGCACTGAGCGCGTTCACGCATCCCAACTGCCCGGGGTACCAAGGGGATTACTTCCCCTCTCCGCCTAAGTTCAAGAGAATCAGAGGCACAGTTTTTGTAGCTGGCGGGCAGAGCAAGCCGCGTCACTGGGGAGGAGCTTACCGAGTATGGCGGCGAAAGAAGTGATTCTTTATTTCGAAGATCCAAGCGATGCGCTGCGGTTCACCTTGGCTGTAGGGTCGGTTATGGCCGGGGACCGGCTGGCTGATGGCTTAACGCGAGAAATGCGCCGCGCCAGTCGAGTCACTCTGGGTACCGCCGACGGTGCGGGTGACCACGTGATGGCTCTGGAAGGGGATCGGGTTTCCTGAAGTGCTGCCCCGAATTACGGCTTAAGCGCCCAGAGTGGCGCTGTTGAGAGCAGCGCGCAGGCGGTCTTTCTCGGCTGCCTGCTCCTCGTTTACGGCAAAAAATTCCACCCCATAGCTGTAGCCATTTCGGTTCTTGACCAGGGCCTGCACCCGGATGGGCATACCGTAGGGAGGCGTAAACTCGACCTCTACCTTATCGCCCGTGTGTAGTTCTACGCCGGCAAAGACCGCCATTCCGCCTTCGCTGATTTCCTTGCCCCGACCGCTGATGACCCGGCTCTTGTCTTCGCTGTGCACGATGACACGAACGGGAACATCCAATTTGTGACGGGTCCAACGGCGAGCCACGAAGTAAATCGGCTTTTCACCTACCACGGCGCTCGACATGAAAACCTCGGGCCCATAATAAGAGCGCCGGTAAGCATGCTCAAATTACTAAGGTGTATCGACGGAAGATGTGGCGCATTTTCGGGGCCTTAGCCGTCAATCGCCGGTGGCCGTCTGGGCCGATTTTTCTTGGGATAGAGCCGGCAAGCCGTCGCGGAAGGTCAACGTCCTTCCGGAGATGGCGGGCACGCGCTCGCCCGGCACGATGATGCCGACCAGATTCAGGGGATCGGCGGCAGAGATGGTGAGGATCTCGCCGGCTGGTTCGCTCTTGCGCATGGCGCGCAGCGATTCCACCGCCACCGGCAGGGCGAACTGCTCGCCCAGAAATCCGCTGATGAAGCGGCCCCCGCGCACTTCGCCGCGATCTTCGAGACGGCGGAACGCCATGAGCAGTTCGCGCCACTTAGGCACAATGGCTTCCCGAGCCAGCAGATCGCGGAAGACTACGCCGTAGCGGCGCAGCAGCATCCAGCAGGCGGCTTCCACCAGCCGGGAATGTTCGGCCGCTTCTCCGGCATAGAGCAACGCCCAGCGGCCGGCGCTGTGGCGCGGCCGAGCCGTGCGGCCGCTGCCCTGGCCGGAGCGCCGCTTGGGATCGATCAGGGAGCGCAGATTGTCGAAGCCGTCAGCCGTGACCAGCCCGGCGGCTACCAGCTCCCAAAGCGCGGTCTCAATCTCAGCCTTCAGCTTGCCGGTGCCACGCACGATGTCGGCGAAGAATGAAGCCCCGCGCTGGCGCAGAAACTCCAGCACCTGGCGCGCGCCGTGGCTCAGGCCGCGGCCGTCCTGGTGATCCGTATGAGGCGGCAGCCAATCAGCCTCTTCGCGGACGTAGAAAGTGATGGGTGCCACGCTGGTAGGGATCACGCGCCGCTTGCCTTCGGCGGACTCCTCCAGGGTGGCGGGATGCGGCGACAGTCGCCCCCAGCCCACAGCGCCGGTCAGGCAGAGCTGGTCCAGAATCTTGGGATCGTAATCGGTGATGCGGCGGGCCAGCACCTGGCGCTCCCAGGCACTGGCGGGAATTTCGAAACCCTGCAGTTGTTGCAGGACCTCCAGGGTCCCGCGCTCGCCCGCCAGTTGGGTGCCGGGCGCGATGTGCTGCCAACGCAAGAGCCAGCGCATGAATTGCGCCGCCGTAACCGGCTCCACCTGTTTGCGCAGAGTGCCCAAAGTCAGGCGGTGAATGCGGGCCAGCAGGCGCCGTTCGCACCACTCTGTCGCAAGGGCCAAAGCCCCGTAGGAAATGGGCGCTTGTTCGGCACGGCTGAGGCCTTGCCCTTCCGAAAGCAGGGGATTCTGGGAGCCGCGGTCGAGGGATCGTGAATCTGACGAACTTCCGCGGACGGGGATGCCCTCGTCACCTGAATCACCGGTAAATTTCCCCCGCAGGATTGCGCCCGTGGACTCCAGGCGCAGGAGTGCCTTCTCAATTTCTGATGAAGCCAGGCTCAGGATTTGCCCCAGTTCGTGGGCACTGGTCGGGCCCATGTGCCCCATCCAGCCGGTGATCATCTGCAGCAGGGCTTCGTCGGGGGAGGGAACTGGGCTGTCAAGCTTGGGCAGCGCGGCTTGGAACTGGACAGCCGGGTAAATCTGTTGGAATATCTGGGCGCGTTCGGCGGAGACCCAGAAAGACTTACCGTCGTGATTGGCGCGTGCGGCGCGAGCGGAACGAGCTAGTTCTTCGAAGTACGAAGACCAGAGGCGCGCTTCCGGCACGCCCGTGCCCACAAATTCCTCGGGCAGGGCAATCAGCGTCTGCAGCACGTCGTGCAGTTCGTCGGCATCGCGCACGTCGGGCCAGGCTTCTTCGCGCACTTGGGCGATGGCGGCGGGATCGAGCTTGCCTACTTCCTCGAGCACCGATTCCGGCAGCAGGCGGCGCATCTGCACGGCGCGGGCGCGGCGCTCCTCCAGCGGTGCGTCGTCGAGGAAAGCATAAGGATTGGCATTCAGGATCTCGTGCGAGAACTGCGAGGGGACCGGCGTGTCCACCGCCAGGCAGCGGATACTTCCGCCCTCAATGCCGCGCAGCACCGCGCGCAGGCCGTCAATGTCCATGGCTTCGGTGAGGACGTCCTTCATCACCTCGCGCACCAGGGGATGATCGGGAATCTGAATATCGCCGGTGATGTTTTCCTGGCAGGCGGCGACATCGGGGAAAACGGAAGCCAGCAGATCGTCGGAGCGCATGCGCTGGATCTGCAAGGGCAGCTTTTTGCCGCCTTGAAACCGGAGCAGGGCCAACGACCGCATAGCGTCCCAGCGCCAGCGCGTTCCGAAGATAGGCGAACCGGTGAGCACCGCCTGCTCCACCACCGGCTGCACGGTATCCGCCTGCAGGAAATTGAAAACGTCAGCCAGAGGAAAACTGTGCTGTTCGGCCAGCGCGATGTTGAGTCCGTCATCCGTGGCCGCGGCCTGCAGTTCGAAATTGAAGCTGCGGCAGAAACGCTTGCGCAGCGC
>DATGIY010000750.1:0-4211 GCA_035295475.1 Terriglobales bacterium | reverse complement strand
TCGCGGTGGAAAATGCCCGCTTGCATTCCACCGCGCTGCGCCGGGAGCGCCAGATTGAGCTGATCAATCTGATTGCCCGCACCGCAGCCTCCGCCAGCCGCACGCGGGAGTTCTTCCTCACGCTTATCGATTTGCTGGGCGACGCCTTCGAAGGAGCCCGGGTCGCGATCGCTTTGCGCGACCCCCAGGGCATCTCGGTTCCAGCTGTTTCCCCCAACGGCGAGCCGGATCTGGAGCGTTTCCGCGCCTCGGCCAAGGCGGGAATACTGAAAAAAGTTCTGGCGCAACACGCCGTCGTGCTGGAGTCGGATGTCCCTTCTCAGGCGGGCTGGCCCGCCTGCTTCGCGGGAACGGGTTCGGAGTTGTGCGCGCCGCTGGTCTTTCTAGGGGAGACGATGGGAGCGCTGGTGCTGGCGCATGAGCGAGCGAATTTTTTTACCACCGACGACTGTACTCTGGCGCGAGCCGCCGCCGACGTTTGCGCCACCGCCGCCAGAAACGTGCAGCTGGCGGAGGAACTGCACCGGGTCGCCAACCTCGATTTTCTTACCGGCTGCCACAACCAGCGCTATTTCTATTTCGTGCTGGGGCAGGAGACGGCGCGCGCCCGCCGTTACCACAAACAGTTTGGCGTGATCCTGCTCGACCTGCGCCATTTCCGCGAAATCAACGCTACCTATGGGTTTGAAGCTGGTGATCAGCTGCTGCATAAGGTCGCCCGCAGCCTGCAGGCGCAACTGCGCAGCAGCGACGTTCTGTGCCGCTATATGAGCGATCGCTTCAGCATCATCGTGCCGGAAATTGATCGCCGCGGGGTGGATGCCGTGTCGGCAAAGCTACGCTCCGCAATTGAGTCGATTGCTCTGCCGCGTAGTCCCAAGGGTCTGGAACTGGCCTGCGCCTCCGTTATGTCTCCCCAGGACGGAGTCACCGACACGGAACTGATGGATCTGTTGCTGGAGCGCCTGGCCGGCGCTAAGAAACAACAACCGCAGAAGCAACAGCAAAATCTATAGGAGACCACCGTGCGATTCATCGACCGGGAAGAGGTGGCGAAGCGGCTTACCTATGAGAAGTGCATTCCGCTGATGCGCGATGCGATGATCGCCTTCTCCCGGGGCGAAACCAAGCAACTTCTGCGCTCGATCATCGAGCTCTCCGATGGTCAATTCTTCGGCATAATGCCCGGCGCCTTGGGCGCCCATGGCGCTTTTGGTGCCAAGTTGATCAGCGTGTTTCCCGGGAACTTTGCGCGCGGCGTCCAATCCCACCAGGGGCTGGTCATTCTGTTCGAGCCCGAAAGCGGGGCTCCGGTTTGCGTGGTTCATGCCGGGGAGCTCACAGCCATTCGTACGGCAGCGGCGAGCGCGGTTGCCACAGACGCCTTGGCGCGCAAAGACTCCCGGCGCCTGGCCTTACTGGGCTATGGCGAGCAGGCGGAAACTCATTCCCGGGCAATTCGCCAGGTTAGACAGCTTGAATCCATTGCGGTCTGGGGGCGATCGCCCGAGCGCGCACGGGCTTTCGCGCACAAGATGCAGGTGGAACTCGGGGTTCCCGTCGCGGCGGCTGCCAGCGCGCGTGAAGCCGTTGCCCAGGCCGACATCATCTGTACGGTTACCTCCGCAGCGGAGCCGATCCTGCAAGGTGCATGGGTGCGCCCAGGCACGCACGTGAACCTGGTCGGCTCCAGTTATGCGGTCCCGGTAGAGGTGGACAACGACCTGGTTGTCCGCTCGCGGTTCATCGCCGACAGTCGCGAGGGAGTTCTGCAGCAAGGTGCCGAGTTTCTTCGTGCCAAAAAGGCAGGCTTAATCGGCGATGATCACATCGTGGCTGAAATTGGCCAGGTGCTGGCGGGCGAAATCCCCGGCCGGCGCTCGGCGGACGAAATCACTGTCTACAAATCGCTCGGGCACGTAGTGCAGGATCTGGCCAGCGCCTGGGCACTCTACTCCCAGCGCGAATAAGGATTCTAAGTTTTGCTGGCTAATCCTGGTTAGCCCGCGCGTCTAGCGGTCATCCCGGCGCTGCAGCGTCGGCCGCTCGTCATCCGTGTTTGTCTTTCCGCTCTTGTCCTTAGAGCGGCGCAGGCTGGGCTGGTTGTCCTTGGCCGGACCCACGCTCTTGCGGCGGTTTTCGATCGCCGCCAGCCGGATCTTCACATCGTCGAATTCCGAGGTGCTGACTACGTACTGTTCCCGCGCCGGCAGGATACGCGCGATCTCGCGCTGAGTTTTCTCGATGCGTTCGGGCGTCTGCGGGTGGGTGGCGAAAGCTTTGGAGAGAGAGCCCGGTTTCTTCTTTTCCTTGGCCTGCAGTTTCTCGAAAAAGGTCACATAAGCCTGCGGATCATATCCCGCCTTGTACATGTATTGCAGGCCGAGAAAATCGGCTTCGGCTTCAAAACCGCGCGAAAATCGCAGGAAAGTGAGGGGCAGGCCCAGGCCGGCGGCGGAGCGCACGGCATAGCCAATGCCTCCACCCACGAAGATCAAAGGTATGGAGGCAATGTTCACCATGTTGGCCCGCGTCATCTGGCGGGTTGCGTGGCGCGCGGCCACGTGCGCAATCTCATGCGACATCACGCCCGCCAGTTCCGACTCTTCGTCGGCTGCCAGAATCAGCCCCGAGTTCACGTAGAAGAAGCCGCCGGGCAGAGCAAAAGCATTTACCTCGTCGGAATCGATCACCTTGATGGTGAAAGGCACCTTGGCGTCGGAATTGCGCACCAGGTTCTGTCCCACGCGGTTCACGTATTCGCTGACCACCGGATCGGAAACCATTTTGACGCTGGACTCGATCATGGTGGCGTACTGCTTGCCCATGGCGACTTCCTTCTCGATCGAGTACCAGTTTCCCAGCCCCTTGCCACCCATACCCCGGTCGCCGATGGCGTTTACGTCATCCTTGCTGCCAGGCTTGACCTGGGGCTGCTCTTTTTGCTGAGGGGCGGGTGCGGAGCTTGGCGGCGAGGCCTGCGGCTGCTGCTGGCGGGCGCTGGTCGTGGTCTGGCTGGAACTGCCGGAGTCGGTCTGCGCTACAAGGAACGGAATAGCGGCGACAGAGAGCGCCAGGGCGACCGTGTACTTTACGGCGCGGTACTTCATGACTAGCTCCTGCGGGGGGCCTTCTGAGTGGATTATAGGCGCGAGTTTTAGCCCCGATTCAGTGACCTGCGTCACCGAGGGCTTAGGGCGGCGCGGCAGCTATCCCGCAGATTTCAGTCCCGGGGTGCTGTCGTTGGTGGCTGGCCGAACCCGCGGTTTGTGGCGCCTTTGTGGACGTAGCCTGAGAATTTCCACCCGCGTGGCCCGCCACTCTCCATCTCCATCCTGGCTGGCCGTGACCCGGACCTCAACCCCTTCCCTGAGACTCCGGGCTGGAACTTTTTCCCGCAAACTTTGCGGCACGTCAGACGCATACAGGACCACGGCGCGCGAAACTTCCGCCCGGCGCAAGTTGCCGTTCCGCCCCTGTACATAGATCCAGCCGCGACTGGCCTCGCCCTGCGGGGGGTGCACGATAATGCCGCGGAATGTGCCGGCAATCCCTGCCGACAGGGGCAATACCACGGCCAGCAGCGCCGCGTAGAACAAGGCCAGCCCTTTCATGGCCTGATAAGATGCCACTCCGCCCAGGTTGCGCCGCCTGAAAACCTACCGATGCTCAGTCGTAGTATTCCAATCCCAGGTGGGTGATCAATTCTTCTCCCCGCAGATAGCGCAGGGTGTTCTTCAGCTTCATCAGCTGGATGAACAAGTCGTGCTCGGGATAGAGCCCCGGCACAGTCATGGGCGACTTGAAGTAGAAGCTCAGCCATTCCTGAATGCCGCGGCAGCGCAGCTCGGAGCTGCGCTGGGCCAGATCCAGGAACAGCACCAGGTCAAGCACGATGGGAGCCGCCAGGATGGAGTCGCGGCACAGGAAGTCGATCTTGATCTGCATCGGGTAGCCGAGCCACCCGAAGATATCGATGTTATCCCAACCTTCTTTGTTATCACCGCGTGGTGGGTAATAGTTAATGCGTACCTTATGGTAGAGATGCCCGTAAAGTTCGGGATAAAGCTTGGGCTGCAGAATGTGCTCCAGCACGCCCAGCTTGGACTCCTCCTTGGTCTTGAAAGAGGCGGGATCGTCCAGCACCTCGCCATCGCGATTGCCCAGGATGTTGGTGGAAAACCACCCGCCCAGGCCCAGCATGCGGGCCT
>DATGIY010000749.1:0-5682 GCA_035295475.1 Terriglobales bacterium | reverse complement strand
TGCCACACGGGATCGAGATGCTGGGCAGGCCCAGAACATTGAATGGCCGGGTATTACGCAACATGACCAGTTCAGTTGGGCGAAGCTGGTCCGGTCGCTCTTCTAGTTCAGCAAACGTGGGAGCCGGAATGGGAACCGTGGGGGTTACGATCAGATCCACTTCGCAAAAAAGGCTGCTGGCATGATGACGCATTAATTCCAGTTCGTGTCGCTTCGCAATGTAATCCACGGCGCTCACCTCTTCGCCGCTGCGGATACGGCGCAGTGTCTCAGGCTGGTACAGCTCGGGGTACGAATGCACATACCGCGCATGATAAGCCCAGCTCTCGCATTTGGCGACGGTGCGGTCGGCATCGACGGGCATAGAAATCTCCTTTGTGCCCGCGGTCAGCGAACCTAGGCGCGATATCGCGGTCTCCATCACGGTCGCCACTTCGGAATTAAGATCGCCGTAGAAAACCTGGCGCGGAATGCCCAGACGCAGCTTGGCCACTCCGGCACCGGGCGAAAAAGCAGCCGAGTAGTCGGGCACCGCCACGTCCTGGCTCGCGATGTCGCCGGAATCGTAGCCCGCCATAATCTGCAGTAAAAGCGCGGCATCTTGCACCCTGCGTGCCATGGGGCCAACATGATCGTAGGACCAGGCCAGCGGAATAACACCGCGCGCGCTGACCCGGCCATAGGTCGGCTTCAGGCCTACGATCCCGCAACATGCCGCCGGCAGACGAATCGAACCGGCCGTGTCTGTGCCCACCGCCGCGAAGCAGAGCTCCGCCGCCACTGCCACCGCGGAGCCGGAGGAAGAACCGCCGGCGATCAGCTCCGGGTTGCGCGGGTTGCGGGCGGCAGGGTAGGCGCCGATAATGCCGCTGCCGCCGTAAGCAAATTCATGCAGGTTGAGTTTGCCCAGCAGCACCGCGCCCGCCGATTTCAGCCGGCGGACAATCGCTGCGTCTTCTTGCGGCACGCGCTCGCGAAACACGTTACTGGCGGCCGTGGTGGGAATGCCGGCGGTGTCCACCAGATCCTTCAATGCGATGGGAATCCCGTGCAGCGGGCCTTTCCACCCCCCTTGCTGAATCTCGGCTTCGGCTGCGCGAGCCTGCTCCAACGCCAGATCGGCGTTCACGGTGAGAAATGCGTTTAGGGAAGGATTGAGCTGCGCGATCCGTTCCAGGCAGGCGCGAGTCAGTTCCACCGGCGACACCGATTTTTGACGTACGAGATCGGAGGCTTCGAGCAGGCTAAGTCCGGTGAGATCGGTCGCCGATTTCATGCGCGTTCAATTTACACTATGCCGATGCGGACTTTTACACCCAGATGCGACATCAGGGAAGCAGTTTGACGATTTCCCCAGTCAATTTCCCACCGCTGAGGTGCAGCCGGCCAACCGTAACCGGAAGCTGGAAGCGCCTCGGGCCGGCCGCTCCGGGGTTGAAAAATAACACGCCATCGCGCACTTGTTGCGACGGGCGGTGCGAATGGCCAAAAATAACCGCGGCGAAATGACCGGCACGCGGATTTAGATCGAGCTGCCCCACATCGTGCAGCACGTAAATCGCGGTTTCGCCCAGCTGAAGAACGTTGCTGGCCGGCAAATCGCGGGCCCACTCCTCGCGGTCAACATTGCCGCGAACCGCGGTGACGGGAGCAATGGCGGCTAGCTGCAGCAGAATCTCCGGATCGCCCACATCCCCCGCGTGAATGATGTATTCCGAGCCCTGTAGTGCGGCCAGTGCTTCGGGGCGGAGAAGCCCGTGCGTATCCGAAATCACGCCCACGATCCATTCCTGTCGGCCTGGATCAGAAGCCTGCCCCTCAGTTCGCCCCGGTGATGGCATATTTCTCTTCAAGAAAACCTTGAAGTTTTGGCGGCAGCACGATGGCGAGTTCCTGCCACGTGAGCATCTTGCAGCGGACCCGCATTTCAGCGTGTCGGACCGCCTGCATAACTCGATACCATGCTTCCAGCAAATCAGGGCGGCGGCTGTCGGCCAGAACACAAAAACACAGCCCGGTGGCATATGCCGCCAGTACATTGCGGATAAGCTGATAGCTCAAGTAGTGGTTCGAGTTTTGCGGCAGCTGGCGGCGATAGAAAACGGCGGCGAAATCACGGTACGCCGCCAGGGCCGCTTTGGGCTTGCTCTGAAAATCTCCTTCGGTCAGCTTGGCTTCCACCAGCAGATTGCCCAGCCGCATATCCACTTCGGTGCGGTCGAATCTGCCTTGCAGCAGCGGCACGCGCGCCTTGTAGCCAAACTGGGGAGGTCCGTCGGCTTCCGCTCCCAGCAGGTGCAACACTCGACTGTCCGACGCCACGAAGGGATAACAGAAGATATTCATTAGCAGCGCGTCGGAGCTGTTGCAGGAATCCAACTCGCACCAGCGGCGACCGGTGCGCGGCAACGACTTGACTTGTGACTGGGGCTTGGCCAGCCGCCGCGACCACCCCGGATTCCGCAAAATGGCGCGATAGCTCGCCGACAGAAAATTGCCGTGTCCGCCGCCCGTCGGTTCAAACACCACCACCGGCGATTCCCCATAGCTGAGTTGATGATCTAAATCCTTCGCTTGGGCGTACTTCTGGCTGCAGTCGCTGAGCTGGGCTCGCAGCTGGCTCACGTACCCGATATTGCCGTTTGCGCTCATGCGGATATATCAAGCCATCTTGCCGCTCTTCTTCTCAAATTGGCAAGCAACTTCCCCGGTGCCCGCGCGAGGTTGGGTTATCATTTCATGATGGCAGCCGCAATCCAGTGCCGGGGTCTGCGCAAGACCTACGACGGCAAGGTCGAAGCGGTGCGCGGCCTGGACCTCGAGATCCAGACGGGAGAATGTTTCGGCCTTCTGGGCCCCAACGGTGCCGGCAAAACTACAACCATCGAGATTCTGGAAGGGCTGCTGGCCCCGACTGCGGGCGAAGTTACCATTCTCGGACGCAATTGGCGGGCACATCATCGCGAGCTTCGCGAATTGCTGGGAATTTCTCTCCAGGAGACCCGCTTTTCCGAAAAACTTAGCGTGCAGGAGACGCTGCAGCTTTTCTCCAGCTTTTACCGGCAACCTCGTTCTGTGCCTGAGGTTATGCAGGAAATGGAGCTGGTCGAAAAAGCCGGCAGCTGGGTAGGGAAGCTCTCGGGAGGACAGAAGCAGCGGCTTGCCGTGGCCACAGCCTTGGTGGGAAATCCGCTGCTCTTGTTTCTTGATGAGCCCACCACGGGACTGGATCCCCAGAGCCGTCGCCAGCTCTGGGAAATCGTTCGCGGATTTCAGCGGGGCGGTGGCACGGTGTTATTGACCACCCACTACATGGACGAAGCCGAGCGCCTCTGCGACCGCATTGCCATCGTGGATCACGGGCAGGTCATTGCCCTGGGCACGCCGGCGCAGTTGATTGCCCAGTTGGGCGGCCATCACGTGGTGGAATTTGCCACCAGCTCCGGCGATGGCGCCGGCGCCCGCGATGTGTGGCGCGCTTTGCCGGGAGTGGAGTCAGTTCATGAAGACGACGGCATGTTTTCCTTACACGTTCGCGAGCCTCACCAGACCATTCCCGCGCTGCTGGCGGCGGTCGAGGGGCAAGGTTCGGAGCTGATCCATCTCACCACTCGCCAGGCCAGCCTGGAAGACGTTTTTGTTCATTTAACCGGACGGCATTTGCGAGAGGATTAAGGGGGCATGGGTACTCTAAAAACAACTCGCCCTGAGACTCAGCCCGAAGCCGCTGCGGTGCCGCCCGTGCCGGTTCGCCGACCCGCCCGGCAAAATGGAAGGTGGGCGGGCTACGCGCATCTCCTGCTGGCGCGCATGCGGGAGTTGCAGCGCGAGCCCGAGGTGATCTTCTGGGTCTTCGTCTTCCCCCTCTTGCTGGCCTTGGGACTTGGCGTCGCCTTCCGCAATAAGCCGGCCGACGTGGCTCCCGTCGCCATCGTTTCCGGTCCAGGGGCGCAGCATGCCTTGCAATTGCTGCAGGCCTCACCGCAGCATTCTGCTATTCACGCCGAAGTGCTCGCCGATCCCCAGGCGTTGAAGGGTTTTCGTCTGGGCAAATACGCGCTGGTGATCGAGCCCAAGCCCGATGGCAGCTTTCAATACCGCTACGATCCCGCCCGCCCCGAAAGCGTGCTCGCCCTCGATCAGATCGACGACGCTTTGCAGACCGCGGCTGGTCGGCGCGATCCGCTGCGAACCAGCTCCAAAATTTCCAGTGAGCCCGGGGCTCGCTACATCGATTTCCTCATCCCCGGCCTGCTGGGCATGAACATCATGAACGCCGCCATGTGGGGCATCGGCTTCGCCCTCGTTGAGATGCGTCAGCGCAAGCTCCTGAAGCGCTATCTCGCCACTCCCATGCGGCGCAGCGATTTTCTCTTCGCCCTCACCAGCAGCCGGCTGGTGCTCATGCTGGTGGAAGTGGGCCTGCTCCTCGGCTTTGGCGTGCTCGTCTTTCACATGCAGGTGCTGGGCTCGCTGCTCACCATCCTTCTCGTGGGCACGGTGGGTGCGCTGTGCTTTGCCGGGGTGGGTTTGCTGACCGCCTGCCGCGCGGAAAAAATTGAAAGTGTCAGCGGCCTGATCAATCTGGTCATGTTGCCTATGTGGGTGTTTTCTGGCGTCTTCTTTTCTTACGAGCGCTTTCCCGCGGTCGTGCAGCCCTTCATCAAGGCCCTGCCCCTGACCGCGCTCAATGACGCTTTGCGCGCCACCATCTTGGAAGGAGCGCCACTCACCGCCCAGGGCGGGCGATTGCTGCTGATGGCAATCTGGGGCGTAGTTTCCTTCGGCCTGGCCCTGCGCTGGTTTCGCTGGGTCTGAGCTCTTGGCCAACTCGCCGTTCTACGTACTCCCGCCTAGCGCCCCACCGCTGCCGCGAATCCCCGGATCATGCAGTGCGCCAGGGAATCAATTTGCGCTGGGCTCAACTGATCGCTGAACCCCGGCATGCCGCTATCGGTGCCATTGCTGATGGCGCTGGTCAGATCTTTGTCGCTGTGAGCCTGCTGCCATGAGGGATCTGTGAAATCGGGCGTGTGCCGCGAGCGCTCCCCCTTGCCGTCGGGACCGTGGCACGCCGCACAATGCTGCACGAATACCTGGTTGGTTTCGCCGCATTGTGGAACGCTGGCCGCCGTTGAGGGGGACGCAGGAGCGGCGGCCGCGACTGCGGGAGTTGTTGCTGTCCGCTTGGCATACTTCCACGTCTTTGCCGCTGCCGCGCCGGCCAAGCGCGCGCCAAAAGCGTAAATCGCCCCATCATGTGTGGTGGCATACACCTTCCCATCCCCCACCGCCAGGCCGGAAAAATGAGTCCAGCTGCTCATGGTGTCCGCGCTCGACCACAGTTGCTGCCCGGTTCGGGCATCCAGCGCGTAGAGAATGGCGTGGCCCGTATTGCGGCTCTCGCGGTTGTGCAGCAGCTTGGAAATGTCGCCGTTCATCACTTGCTGCGGGTTTTCGCCGGTGCCGACTACAAACGCAACTCCGCCGGCAATCGCCACCGGGTCGGGCACAGCGATGTCGCCCGACATCCAAACCGGCTGTAGCGAGGGCCCGCCGTCGCTGCCATTGACCACTTTGAATGCCATCACGCTGCCGGACTTCACTGGACCGTAGCTATGGGCGAATTGCGCCGCCGCCGGCGTGGGCTCGCCCCATGAGGGCACAAACAACCACGTTTCG
>DATGIY010000748.1:0-2118 GCA_035295475.1 Terriglobales bacterium | reverse complement strand
CCTCGATGCGCGAAATCGCGTTCCAGCGCACATACTCCACCGTGGCCCAGTCGGAGATCCGCACGCCCTTCGCGTAAATGACGTCAATCAGGCGTCCCGAATAATTCGCCCCAATCAGCGCCGCCAGCAATACTGCCAGCCCGATTCCCGCTTTCCGCCAACCGCTGGAAGTTGCCCAAACCGCCGCTGCCGCCGCCATGGCCAGCCCGGCGAACACCACCGTGTTCGGCCCTCCCACCCAGTTCAGCAGCGGAACCACCGCCAGGCACGCCAGCGATCCTCCTACCAGGTCGGCGCCGTACAGCTGGGGAATGCGTTTGCTTTCGCGCGCGAACGCCACCGAGAACAGCAGCCCGGTGAAGAAGAACGGGATCGCCGAAAACACGTAAATTGCGGTTAGCCGCTTGAAGTTGTAGCTGCTCAGCTGCAGCGCCACCCGCATGTGCAGCACCACTTCCAGCCCTACCACGATGGCCACCGCGTTCACGAGGCACAATAACGCGCCGATCTTCCGCACGTTATACGCGGAGAGCCGGTCCTGCCGCAGGTAGGCAAACACGCCCCCCGCCCCCAGGCCGAGCAGTGCTATGGAAATTGCCAGAAATGCGAAATGATAGAAAAGGACTACGGAAAACAGGCGCGTCAGCGCCAACTCCAGCAGCAGCGCTGCGAAACTGGCCAGCGCCACCCCGGCCAGCGGCGCGGTAACGATTTCCGGCTTCGTCTGCGTTTGTCGGGGGAGAACTGCGGTTTCACTCATTCAATTTCAAACTTGCTTTCAAGCTTCCAGGATTACCTGCGCGATGGCTTCCGCGGCCGTGTGCGTCAACGACAGAGCGGCGTGCTTCGTGCCCAGCCCGGCGGCAAATTCCGCCGCCTTGCCCGTGAATGCCAGGGTCGGGCGCCCGCCCGGCTGCCGCCGCACCTCGATATCGCGCCACTTCACGCCCCGGTTCCAGCCCGTGCCCAGCGCCTTCATCGCCGCTTCTTTGGCGGCAAAACGCGCCGCGTAGCGCTCCACCCGGTTGGCTTTCGCCTCGCAGTAGCGGATTTCGCCGTCCGTGTAAATGCGCTCCAGAAAGCGCTGCCCGAATCGCTCGATGGCCGCCGCTACCCGCGGCACTTCCACGATATCAATTCCCGTTCCGACAATCATGCCGCAGGGCACTACACCTTCTATCCTCTATGGACGCTGAGTTTCTACGGTAACACAGATTCGGCTAAGCAGGATTTCCCATTCCGGATACCCGCCCGATCCGCAATCACAGCAGCCTGTCTCCTCGGTAAACCAGTTTTCCCTCGTCGATTCTAGCCTCCGCCATCAGCTTGTGCGGTCTCGCCGGCCCCATTGCATCGATGTGCAGCACCTCGTGCCCGTGGGCCGTCAGGTAGTCGGAAACCAGCATGCGGTGGCAATGAAAATAGACTCTCTCCGCGCACATGATCGCCGTTCGCTCCCGCCCCGCCAGTTGCACCAGTTCCTCGGCCGCGCGCTGGAACGACTCGGTCAGCATGTAATCGGCGTAATTGCGGAAGCTGTCGTTGCGCAGCGCAATATTCGGCGAGTCGTCGCGCTGTTTCTTACGCCGCCCGCCCAGCTCTTTCATCCACACGTACGCGATGCCCGCCTTGGGCAATTCCACTTCCAGATTCTCGCGATTGAAGTGCGGCAACCGTCGCGACATCGGGAAAGAGCGGATGTCCACCAGTCTGCGGATCTCGTGCGCTTGCAGCGCGGCAATCAACTCCTCCAGCGTGCGAGTCGAATGCCCGATGGTGTAAATCGTCGCCAACCCTTTTTGGATGCCCTCGCAGGACTTCCTAGATCCATGTCATCCTGACTTCCTATATCCATGTCATCCTGAGGAAGCGCTGGCCGCGCTGGCGCGGCCAGCGCCACCAAGGATCTATGCATTTCGCTCTTTCGCGCTTCATCTGGGGACAGCCGCCCCCGGTCCGGGGTCCCCGGCACGCCCGGTTTTGGCGTGCTGGGGTGGTCGGCTGTCCCGGCGGGCGCCAGCCCGCCTCCCAAATCAGCTTTTGCCTATCGCGGCCAGCGCCCTTGCCACCACTCCATCCTGTTCCGGAAACACTGTCCTCAGGTCCAGCACCACCCTG
>DATGIY010000747.1:0-5746 GCA_035295475.1 Terriglobales bacterium | reverse complement strand
GTCAGATCAGCCATCTCCTGCACCGAAGCCGGAGCCAGCACCAGGTTGCGGTAATTCCCGTGGCCGCCGCCTTTGACCATGGCGAAGTAGTCGCTCTGCTCGGGCGCGATGTTGCCCAGCCCCGGCCCGCCGCGCACCACGTTCACGATCACGCATGGCAGCTCCGCGCCGGCGATATAGGAAATGCCCTCCTGCATCAGGCTCAGCCCCGGACCGGAAGACGCGGTCATGACCCGCTGCCCGGCGGCGGCGGCGCCATACACCATGTTGATGGCGGCGACTTCGCTTTCCGCCTGCAGGAAGGTTCCGCCTACTTGCGGCAGGTAGAGCGCGGCTGCTTCCGCGATTTCGCTGGCGGGAGTGATGGGATAACCGTAATACGCGCGGCAGCCCGCCAGGATCGCACCCTGAATGATGGCAACATTGCCCTTAGAGAGCTGGCGCATGCGACCCTCCGGCCTGTTTTGCAACCGGCTGCGAGACCGGTTTCTTGGGTGCGGCCAAGCGATAAACCGTTAGCGCGCCCGGCTCCGGGCAGCAGTAGAAGCAAATACCGCAGCCGGTGCAACCTTCGCCGGTGTAGCGCGCCGGGTGCACGCCATAAGCGCTCAGCTCCGGCGTCAACTCCAGGCATTTGGGCGGGCAGGACTCGACGCACAGCCCGCACCCCTTGCACTCTTCGATATCAATAGTGACTTTGCCACGTGCCGCCATGTTCACCTCGCTGCTTCTAATGCAGCCGGACGCTGCAACCACTTGGTGCGCTCGCAGTATTCGTAAAGTTCGGCCCTAAACTTGGGATGGGCGATCTCGATCAGCGCCTTGGCCCGTTCGCGGATCGATTTCCCGTGCAGATAAGCGACGCCGTACTCCGTGACCACATAACGGATCAGTCCGCGCGAGGTCACCACTCCCGCTCCCGGGCTCAGCATGGGCACGATGCGCGAAACAGCGCCGTCTTTCGCGGTGGAAGGCAGCGTTATAATGGCTTTTCCATTCTTGGCTCGCGAAGCCCCGCGTAGAAAATCCACCTGCCCGCCAATACCGCTGTAGAAGTACTGCCCGATGGAATCGGAACAGACCTGCCCGGTGAGATCGATCTGCAGGGCGGAATTGACGGCCACCATGTTGTCGTTTTGCGCGATACGGAAAGGATCGTTGGTGTAGGCGGAGGGGTGGAACTCGAAAATCGGGTTGTTGTCCACAAAATCGAACAGCTCACGGGTCCCCAGAACAAACCCCAGGATGATCTTGCGCGGCCGGAAGCTCTTGCGTTCCCCGCTGATCACCCCTGCTTCGATCAGAGGGATCACGTTGTCGGAAATCAGTTCCGTGTGGATCGCCAGATCGCGCCGATACATCAGGTAAGGCAGCACCGCATCGGGAATGCCGCCAATCCCGGTCTGCAGCACGGCGCCATCTTCGATCAGGCCGGCCACGTTCCGGGCAATGGCGCGGTGCAGCTCCGTGATTTCCGGTTTTGGCAGTTCGCATAGAGGCCGCGAGACCTCGACAAAAACGTCGATCTGGCTGACATGAATGAAGCTGTCGCCATAGGTGCGCGGCATCTGATCGTTTACTTGCGCGATCACGTGGCTGGCGCAGCGCGCCGCGGTCAGCGTTGTGTCCACGCCCACGCCGAAGCTGCAGAACCCGTGGGCATCCGGCGGCGATACTTGGATCAGGGCCACGTCGATGGGCATCTGCCCGGTTTCGAACAGGTTCTCCACCTCGCTTAGAAATACCGGGGTGTAATCGGCGCGGCCATCGTTCACCGCTTCCCGCACGTTGGAGCCGATGAACATGGCGTTGTGCCGGAAGTGACCGGCCATTTGCGCGGCAATGTAGCCGGACTCGCCCAAGGTCAGCAGGTGGACGACTTCCACGTTCTGTACCTCGGGTGCGCGCTGGATAAGCGCCGTGACCAGCTCTTCCGGTTCGGCGCAGCCAGGATGGATGTACACCCGCATATCGGAGCGCACGGCTTGCAGCGCTTCCTCCGCCGTCCGCAGTTTCCGCTTGTAGTCGATCACCCAATCCATTCCGTTGTCTCCAAGTTCAGGCCGCGCCCCGATGAGCGCCCATGGGATGCTGCACACTGGCGTGCTCGTAGCCGATGGCGGCGTAATAGATAGCCCGGTCGAAGAACTGATCCAGCAGCTGCAATAATTCCAATTCGCCAAAAACCTCGACCGGCCGCTCCACCCCCGCTTCCTTGAGCAGGAATTCCCAGAGCGTGTCTTTGGTCAAAACCAGAGCCGATATCAGCTGCGTCAGCGGCAGGCCCTGGGTGGCACGGCGAGCCCCAATCTCCTCATAACGGCGCTGCACGTCGGCTTCGGTCTTGCCCAGCAACCACTCCCCCAAGTTCTGGTAAACCTCCTTCACCCGCGACCTGAGTTCCTCCTCCGGCACTTTCGCGTTGTAACTGCTGGTTTTATCGCTGCTTTTCACCGCTTGCAGCAGGGCGCGGGACAGTTGATCGGAGTTGCCTTCGATCAGGCGGACCAGGCGATAAGCAAGTAACATGGCAGTTCTCCACCGACTCCCACGCTGCCAGTTTCAGACCTGAAGGCCCTACATGACGGTGATTAATGTCACGAAGCGGGGTGACTGCAATCACGAGGTAAGTCCCTGCGGGCCATCGCCTTTCAGCCCACCATCGGTTAAACATTGCGCCCCACAGCCCCAGTCCGATCCACTGGGCCGGCCCGTCACGACGCAGAAAAATTCAGCCGCGCCTCGCGTCCCCTGTCCTGGCCTGGAGGTTTCCTGGACGTGGTACACGCGGCGCGGCTGAAGCCATATTCCTATCGGGTTAGGTCAGAAAGAACTCGCGGGCCAGCTTCACCCAGTCCTGGTCGGGCATGTGGCTGGTCAGGTCAGTCATGGCCACGCCTCCATCCTGAGCCAGTGCGCCCAGCGCTGCCGGCATGTGGCGCTGCAGACGGCCACCCGACTCTTCCGTCCACCAGCGCGCCATCGCGCCGCCCAGCAGGTTGCGGAAATTGGTTTTTGCATCCGGCGACTGCACGGTCAGCAGCCAGCCTTCGCCGTAGGGATCCGTCGCGGCCAACCCTGGATTCTGCAGGGCCGCCTCGTTGATCTCCGCCACGCTACCTTCAACCGGCGAAACCATGTCAACGGCGCTCCCATCGCGGTGCAGCGTCCAGATCTTCTGCCCCTGGCGCACCCATTGCCCGCGTTGCGGTAACGTGATGCGCTCCACCTTGCCTGCCAGTTTGGCGGCAAAATCGTCCAGGCCTATGCGCACCAGGGTGGGACTCTCACTTAAAGCCCAGGTGTGTCCCGGGTGATAGCGCAGGTTTTCCGGCACCTGAAAACCACCCACCAGGCTGGGCTGCAGACGAGCCGGCAGCAGAACTTCGCGCGCGGGAGGCGCAACATTCACTTCGGGCCGTACTGGAACTCGTTTGCGGCTATAAAAATGGTCGATCAGCAAGAACGCTGCGAAAGTTATGATTACGAGTAGTACGGTCATGGGGCACCTCCTTAGCGCTTGCGCGCTGGCCAGTTGGTTGGCGGCGGCTTCGCTTGAATCCGCTCGCCACCCTGCTTAAGGCAATCACCATGCCGAAGTTAGGAAGAATGATGCTCCTATTCCCAACACACTGCAGATAAAAGAATTAGTGGGTAAAGGAAGAGCTTGTTTCGATTTTGAAGCGGGAAAATGCAACAGCGAATTGTGGCGATTCACATCGCAAATAAGGTTGGAAGTTGTTGAGAATTTGCTGGTGAGAGTCGCAACTGTTGCAGCACGTAAGACTTAGCCGGGGCCGCCCGGGCTGTTGCAATGTGCAATAGGCGCTGATCAGAAATACAACAGAGATCTCAAATTCCAGCTGAGGAATGGGATGGATTTCATTGCGCCGCTTTGCCCTTGATCACGATTCCGATGAGCAGAGGCGCCCCGCCTTGCACTTTCAATTTCTCAGCAAAGATCCAGTGTTCCTGGCCATCGTTGGTGACCGCAGGCACCGTATCCGAGGCTGGCTGGATTAGATTGATGGGACCAGGATGGTTAGCGCCAGTGGCATCTCGACTGAGAGTAACCAGCTGCCGGAAATCGAATTTTGCGTTGGGGTCGGGATCGTCGTCGGCGCGGATGAGCAGGGCAAAATCGCGGTTATCGGCGACACCCAGGTGGTTGCCATCATTAGGCAGCAGCTCGTAACGCAAGGTATAGAGGCCTGGCTTGATCTCCTGGCCACGATAATCGGTGGCCGGCTTGGTAAAGGAAATTACGCCAAGCAACGTCGATTCTGAGAGTTGCGGGAAAAGAGCACCTTCCACATCGGTTTTGCCGCTTTCCGGCACATCGGCGCGCAGCCAGATCTTGCACCACTCCTTGCCGTCATCCAAAAGAACACGGTAGCCGGCAGGTTCCAAAGCCTTTTTCAACCCCGCCGAGGCGGCATTATCAGTCAGTGGCCCGATAGGCTCCACCTTGCCTGCAGCCGCGGCCAGCAGTGCGGGTGTCAGCAAAAGAACCGCAGCGATGATGCCAATCACGCGTTTTCGCAAAATTTCCTCCGCGGAGGAGCAGGATACTCCCCCGCGATTGCTCGCCTCAAGAAGATGTCAGGAAAAAGCAAAAGGGGCGCGGGCGCTGCCCCCGCCACCCCTTTTAGGATGAAAGTAAGGCTCAGCGGGCGAAGGTGCCCACGAACGCGCTGCGCTTATCGTGAATGTTCCAGGATTCGCCCAAGTCATGGCCCTGGTAGCTGTCAGTCATGGCCACCACCGGCATGGCGTGCGCGGTTTCGGTGAGCGGCGGGTAGTAAGTGGATTCATTGCCGCAGAAATGGTCTTTGTCGTTCAGGCCGCGGGTCTGTACGGTAACAAAGCTGCCGGCGCGCAGGAAAGCGGCGCCGTGGTGCCCGTGATCCCGTAACACCGCGAAGTCCACCGGCGCAACCACCACGCGGCTGACGTTGGCCAGCAGCTTACCGCCCATGTGCCGGGCAAAGGAGCTAAGCGCAGCCTGCTGCTGGGGTGCCGCTTCATCGTCAACAATCAGCACTGCCTTAGCCGGATAGGGATCACCGTAGGGATCCCCTAAAGTAGCATTGGCTCGGACCACGGCTACCACGCTGTGCCCGGCCAGATTGACTCCGTCCCATTGGCCGCGCTGGACATGCCACGCCAGAATGGCTTCCTGCCCATCCAACCCGACCTCGCCGTTGGCGAAACAGGGCCCGGTCCACACGTCGGCGCTACGGGTTTCAATGTAATCGCCGCTGATCTGATCAGCCGCGAAGGCGCTGGAGGCGAGCACAAGAAGAGAAACTGTAATCATTGCAAGCAGACGAGATTTCATGAGCCACTCCTCACCCCTGAGGTGTCCCTAATATTTTCCGCCAAACGGGCGGGAAAAGAAAGGGCGGCTCCGCTTTGTAAATTGATGTTAATTTTTGCCACCGACCAATGAACTGGCCGGCATGTCGCGGACAAGAGCCAACTGGGAGTTGTATACTGCTCTGCCCACGGGAATACAGGCGGCGCGTGCCGCCTAACTCTCAACCGCTGCAACCACCAAACATCCCCAGCGGCCCTCAAGCCGCCGTTGTGCACCGCTAGCGGAGACGAGTCATGGCTGAAGATGATAAAAACCCATCCGGTGTTTCGCGACGAGAATTTCTGAAAATTTCCGGCATCGCAGCGGCCGTACCGCTGGTTGTGCCGCAGGTAGTGGAGGCGGCGGGCGAAAAAGTTCCCGTCTATG
>DATGIY010000746.1:0-7083 GCA_035295475.1 Terriglobales bacterium | reverse complement strand
AATCCCCAGGCAATGCGCTGGTTGTGCCCGAGAATGACAGTGGGCGTGCCGGGCAGGGTGACACCGGCGACATCAAAGTTGCCGCTCTTGAGATGGGCCTCGTACCAGAGGGCGGGCATCTGGTGGCCCAGGTGAGGATCGTTGGAGAGCAGAGGCTTGCCGCTGGCGGTGTGAGCGCCGGAGACGACCCAATCGTTGGAGCCAAGCTCAGGCCGGAGCTGCATCCGCGGTGGCGAGGTCCAGGCCAGGGAGGAGCTGGCTGGGGCGGCATTGCCCGAGGCGGGGCTGGGCTCCTGGGTCATTTTTTTGGGGTCCCGTCCCGGGGGATGATCGCGCCAGGAGGAGTTGGGATAAAGGTCGGAGGTCAACTCCGGGCCCAGTTTGGCCAGGATCTTTTCGCGCTCCAGGGCCACGCGGGCGGAGTAGTGATTGAGCTCCTTGACCATGTTGGCCTCGATGACCAGGGAATCGGCCGTGGTCCAGGGGCGCGGAGCATAGCGCAGGATGCGGAACTCCAGGGGCAGGTGGTCGCGGCGCTCGGCAATGAAGGCGTTGACGCCGGCGGCGTAGGCTTCAAGGTAGGTGCGATCGCGGGAGGAGAGCTCGGCAACGCCTTTCTGGGCGCGGTCTTCGAGGCCGAGGATGCGCTGTTCCCGGTCGTGCTTGATCCAATCAGAGCCGAGGATTTCCGCCATCTGGCCGGCCGCGAAGCGACGGGTCATATCCATCTCCCAGAGGCGGTCCTGGGCGGTGACATAGCCCTGAGCGAAGAAGAGGTCGGGGAGGTTAGCGGCTTCGATGGTGGGCACGCCCTGGGTATCGCGGGTGACGGCCACGGGGGCGGTGAGCCCGGTCAGGCGCAGGCTGCCATCGAGCTGGGGGAGGGCGGCGGAAGCGGTGCGATAGCACCAAGCCCCGAGGGCGGCGGCCAGAAGCACCACCAGAAGGGCGAGGACGGCGAGCCAGCGCAGCAGACGGCGGGCAGCGCCGGGGCGGGAAGGCGCGAGTTCGGGAGTGGCCATGAAAAGTCACTGGCATTTTAGGGTGCGCGGGGTTGAGGACACAACCGCACCGGTTTCCGGTGGCCGGCCAAGTTGAAAATGACTTTCAAAATGCCGGGAGCTTGATATCCTGAGGTGGGCGCCGGCTCCGCGCCTTTCCATGCTGCAGAAACGCATAGACGACCAGCCCTTGATTTCGCGGGAGATGATGCGGGAAGCGGAGCAGATCCTGCACAGCCATCTCAAGCGCGTGGGCCTGAAGCACACCGCCCAGCGGGACACCATCCTGCGCACCTTCCTGGAGACGCGCGAGCATCTTTCGATGGATGAGCTGCACCGGCTGGTCAAGCGCAAGGACCCGCGCATCGGCTTTACCACCGTCTATCGCACGCTGAAGCTGCTGGCGGAGTGCGGCCTGGCCAGCGAAGTGGCTTTCCATGACGGCATTGCCCGTTTCGAGCACCAGTACAACCGGCGCAGCCATCACCATATGGTGTGCACGGATTGCGGCGGCTCGGTGGAGTTTTTCTCTCCCGAGGTGGAGCGGCTGGAGCAGGAGATCGGGCGCAAACACCATTACGTGACCACCCGCCATACCTTCCAGATCTATGGGTTGTGCGAAAGCTGCCGCAAGAAGGCCAGCGGCAGCCGCCCCCCGGTGTGAGGCTGACGTTGCCTTGTGGCGCGGTTTCTGCTAATGTCCGCGCAAACAGGCTGTTTCCAGGGGCAGTAAAGGGCTCGGAACACCGTTTCTAACTCAGGGTCTCAGGAGGGTTTATGCCGCGGTTTTGCTCATCTTGTGGAACGCCCATGGCCGAGGGTGCGGTTACGTGTGGTTCTTGCGGCGCCAGTGGCGCGCAAGCAGTCGGAGGAGGGGCGGCCGCCGCACCGGCGGCAGCACCGGCGACGGGCGGGATGTCGGACAACGTGATCGGAATGCTGGCTTACGTCACCATTATCCCCGCCATCATTTTTCTGGTGATGGAGCCATATAACCGGAACCGGTTCGTGCGTTTCCACGCCTTCCAATCAATCTTCTTCTGCGTGGCCTGCATTGCGCTGAGCATCGTGATGAGCATAATCGGGATGGTACCGATGGTCGGTCTGATCACGCTGTTTATCTGGCCGCTGATCGGGCTGGGTTTCCTGGTGCTGTGGGTGATCCTGCTGCTTAAGGCTTACCAGGGGCAGATGTGGAAGCTGCCCTTCATCGGCGACCTTTCAGAGAAGCAGGCCAACGCGTAGGCTGTAACTTAATTTTGACAAGCAGGCGGGGCGGGCGCCCCGCCTTTCTTTTTTCGGGCAATGCGCGCGACTGTCTTGCCGCGGGTAAGCATCTCATCATCTACTCCGGAGCGAGCGCGGCTTGACAGAGGCCCCCGGCAGGTGTCATTTCTATGTACTTTTGATTGTGGGGATGATGGGAGAGGGCAGCCGGCGGTTATGCCCTGCCAGGTGACGAGTGCGAGTACGAGTTTTCTACCACGACCGGTGTTTTGACGGGGCCTGTTCGGCGGCGCTGTTTTCGCGCTTCTACCGGGAGCGAATCCGGGCGGACGCGGAATTCGTGTTCAGCGGGCTGCTGCACCGGGCGGGCTCGCTGTTCGACGAAGAGAAATTCGACGGCGACGAGAACGCAATCGTGGATTTCAAATACTCGTCCTCGCCAAAGATCACCTGGTGGTTCGACCACCACGAAAGCGCATTTCTCAACCCGGAAGACGCGGCCGCCTTCGAACACGACGAGAGCAACCGCAAATTCTACGACCCGGATTTCAAATCCTGCACCCGCTTCATCGCCACGGTGACGGAAAGGCGCTTCGGTTTCGATCCCGGGCCGGTGGCGGACATGGTGAAGTGGGCGGACATCATCGACGGCGCGCTCTATCCCGACGCCAAGTCGGCGGTGGAGATGAAGGCGCCGGCGATGAAGCTCACTATGGTGATTGAAGCCGCGCAGGAAGCGGGCTTCGTGGTGCGGCTGATTCCGCTGCTGGCCAGCAAGCCGCTGGAGGAAATTCTGCGCGAGCCTTTTGTGGCGCCTCTACTGGGCCCGCTGATGGAACGGCACCAGCAATCCATGGATGTGCTGCGGAAGAGAATCGAGTACCGCGACGGGACGGTATTTTTCGACATCACCGACGGCGACCACGAAGGCTACAACAAATTCGTGCCTTACTACCTGTACCCGGAATGCGTGTACAGCGTGGGTCTGAGCAAGAGCAGTTTTCGCACCAAAGTAGCGGTGGGCTCGAATCCCTGGGCGCCGGTGGCGCCGGCGGTTAATCTGGCAAAGGTCTGCGAGCGCTATGGCGGGGGCGGACATGCCCGCGTGGGAGCGATCTCTTTCTCCACCCAGGAGGGAGAGCAGGCGCGGCAGGCGGCGCAGAAGATCGTGAGCGAATTGCGCGCCAGCTACCGCGAGCAGCAGGCTAGCAGACTTAATCCGCAACATCCGTAACTCTTCGACCACTCCTTTTTCACCACAGAGGACACAGAGGTAACAGAGGGAATCAGGGACTAAGTCAATAAAAAATCGACGATTGCTGGTCGACGGCTGAAGATTGTTGCGCCCGCCGCGGGCAGTTTTGCAATCATCAATCGCAAATCCTCAATCGTCAATTCGAGATGTCTGGCTGGTAAACTGCGCTTAAGTGGGGCTGAGGAGCCTGCCGCATGCTGCGCCACCGAACTCTGTTCCTGCGCGAATCTGCCGCCGTGGCGCTGGAAAACATCCGCTCGCACAAGCTGCGCTCCGCCCTCATGCTGCTGGGCGTGATTCTTTCGGTTTCCACCCTGATCGTGGTGATTTCGGGGATCAACACCTACATCGCCAAGCGCGTGGCCAACATGGGCTCGAACGTTTTTCTGGTGCGGCAATACGGCTTTATTACCGACATCGAGGAGTTTGCCCGGGCAGTGCGGCGCAACCGCCGCCTCACCTGGGAAGATTACGAATACCTGCGGCAAAACATGCGGCTGGCCAAAGGCGTGGGCGCGGAAGTGCGAACCAACGGCAAGGTGAAGGCGGGGCGGGAGAATCTGGACGAAGTCAGCGTGCGCGGTGTGACCGCCAATCTGGCGGATATGGATGTGCAGGAAGTAGCCAGCGGCCGCTACATCTCCAGCGGAGACAACGATCACCGCACGACTGTGGCCTTTATCGGCAGCGATATCGTGAAGCACCTGTTTCCCAAAGAAGATCCGCTGTACAAAGAAATCCAGGTCGATGGGCGCTGGTACGAGATCGTGGGCGTGGCCAAGCCGCTGGGCACGGTGCTGGGCCAGCCGCAGGACGCGTTCGTCTACATTCCCATCCAGACGTTCCTGAAATACTACGGGGAGGACGAGCAAAGCCTGAGCATCAACGTGCAGGCGCGTGGCCCGGAGTGGATGGAGCGCACGGAGGATGAAGCGCGCATGCTGATGCGGGCGCGGCATCATCTGCAGCCGGAAGAGGACGATAACTTCGGAATCATCGCTTCCGCCACGGTGCTGGAGCTATGGCACAACTTGACGGCGGTGATCGCCGATTCCATGGTGGGAATCGTTTCCGTGTTCCTGGTGATCGGCGGGGTGGTGATCATGAACGTGATGCTGGCCAGCGTGACCGAACGAACGCGCGAGATCGGGGTGAGGAAATCGATCGGGGCGCGGCGGGGGGACATCCTGGTGCAGTTTTTGGTGGAGGCTTCGGTGATGTCCGCCCTGGGCGGCGCTATCGGCATCGCGCTGGCTTACCTGCTGGCGCTGCTGGTGCGGGCGGGCAGCGATATCCCCATGGTTGTGCCGCTGACGGCAGTGATAGCCTCTCTGGCCATATCCACGGCGGTGGGACTATTTTTCGGAATTTATCCGGCGCGCAAAGCGGCGCGGCTGAATCCCATCGAGGCGCTGCGCTATGAAAACTGAAGCCGCGGCAGCGCAACTAGCACCGGTGAAGACGAGGAAAGGTTTCGAACTGGGGGAGAACGCGCTGATGGCGCTGGAGACCCTGCGCACGCACAAGACGCGGTCGCTGCTCACAGTGCTGGGGGTGGTGATCGGCATCGTCGCCCTGATCGGCGTGGCTTCCATCATGGTGGGCATGGATCGGCAGGTGCGCGATTTTCTGAACGACTACGGAACGCGGACGCTTTTTGTCTTCAAGTGGAATCCCGGCATCCATCCCAGCGGGCGGCTGAGCCAGGAGGAGCGCACGCGCAAGCCCCTGACCCTGGAGGATGCGGAGGCAATCGCCGCGGAATGCCCGGCGGTTAAGAATGTCGCGGTACAGTTGTTCCCGCGGGTGTTGAATTTCGGTCCACAGAAACTGGTCAGCGCACGTTACGGACACCACGAGGCTTATAACATCCAGTATTCGGGCGCGACCCCGTCCTATCAGGAGGTTTACAACGCGCATATCCAGCAGGGGCGCTTCTTCAACGAAATCGAGAACCTGCACCGGGCCGATGTGGTGGTGATCGGCTATGACCTGGGAGACGCGTTTTTCCGCAACGAAAACCCCATCGGCAAAACCATTCTGGTGGACGACACTCCTTACCAGGTGATTGGAGTGCTGCAGAAGCGCAAGAGCCTGTTCCTGCGCGATCAGTCGGCGGATCAGGTGGTGCTGGTGCCCTATCGCACCTATGTGAAACACAATCCCAACGACGACGAGGTGTTCATCGGGGCGGAAGCCTACGAGGGGCAGAAAGCGGCGGCGGAGGACGAGATACGCGGTCTGCTGCGGCGAAGGCGTCATGTGCCCTACGACAAAGGCGACAACTTCGGCATTTCCAGCGCGGAAGAGATCGCCAATCAGTTGCGGCAGATTACGGGAGCGATCGCGCTGGTCACGATTGTGATCAGCTCCATCGGGCTGCTGGTGGGAGGGGTCGGGGTGATGAACATCATGCTGATGTCGGTTACCGAGCGCACGCGAGAAATCGGAGTGCGCAAGGCGATTGGGGCGCGGCGCAGCGATATCGTCCGCCAGTTTCTGACCGAGGCGGTGGCGCTGACCGGGGCGGGGGGCGTGATAGGCGTGCTGGCGGGAGTGAGCATCAGCCTGCTGATCAACGAGCTGTTGCCGAGTCTGCCCTCGGTGGTGCCGGCCTGGGGAATTATTGTGGGGGTGGCGACCGCGATGAGCGTGGGGCTGGTGTTTGGGATCTATCCGGCCTGGAAGGCGGCGCGGCTCGATCCGGTGGAAGCGCTGCGTTACGAGTAGCCGGAAATGGCGGCTTCTATTCGGGGCTGCGGCCTTTGGCTTCCTGGTGGGCGGGCGTGGTGGCCTTGGCACGGGCGATGGCGGAACGAATCAGCAAGGCCGCCAGGGAGACGATCACCAGATAGGTGATCACGCCGCCGCCAATATGGGCGGCAAAGGCGATGACCCAGAGGGCGACCAGCACGATCAAGCTTGCCCAGAGAAATTGTGCTCCCGAGGAACCGCTCCTGGAATTCTTCATGAGACCCCGTAGCCTGCGGAACTGTTCGAGCCGCGGTCCAAGCTGCGCTTGGTGCCGCTGGCGCCATCCCAGATGATGCATTTGCCTGACCATTTGCAAGGGACAGAAAACTCCGGCGATTTCAGCTGTTCAGCCGAAGTTGTAGCGAAATGCCCCGTTGCGAATTTGCAAAGGTTTGCACGCCGAAGGTCAAAGGTGAGCACAGGGCGAGAGCCGGGTAGCGCAGCCGAGATCTAGCGGAGGCTTTAGTGGCGACCCGCGGGAGGCGTAGCCGGCGGGAGAACTGACGCCGGACGCAACTGGTAGAGATAGGCGCCGGCGCCATATTCCAGGTGGGTGTCCTTGAGCGTGCCCATGGTATCCAGGGTGTGGAGGGCGTAGGCGGTTTCGTCCACGCCATCACCCGACCAGTTGTGGGTAAAAACGGCCCACACGCGGCGGCCTTGCAAGGCGGAAGAATCGCGCTGGTAGACTTCCCAATCCTTGTGTACCGGTCGAGAAGCCCGAAACCCGGTGCCCAGCACGACCTTCTCGCCCTTCAGGCCGTAGGCTTCGGCGTAATACTGGTACGCGGGTTGTGCGTAGTAATAGATGTACCAGGTGTCACCCGGCTGCTGATGACGCTGTAC
>DATGIY010000745.1:0-4183 GCA_035295475.1 Terriglobales bacterium | reverse complement strand
CTGGGGGCAAGAATCCCGAAAACCTCGATGCCGCCCTCGGCGAAGCCTACGCCCTCGTGGAATCGATGCTGAAGCAGTAACCCGCGAACCGCGGCCTTGCTGCTTGGCCGCAATGCAGTCAGGCAGCACCAGCGCCCTTTTTTCTCTGTAACTTGCCGGTTCTGGCGTAAATCCCTTCCATGTTCCGAACCACGGAGTTGGCTGGACTTGAAGGCACTTAAAGGTGTATATACCCGGCATTCAGGCCCGCTTGGGGAGGTTAATTATGAACGGCGATCGGGTCCGCTTCATTACCCACCGCGGGCAGCGAATCCTACTGGTGGACTTCCGCGGGTGCACTCCCGGGCAGGTGGCTACCCTCTGCGACCTTGTCCCCGGCTACGTTACGCTGGAACCCGAGCACTCGGTACTGATCCTGGCCGATTTTACCGATGCGCAGATTGACCGCAATGCCGTGGAACACTTAAAGAAGGCCATGGTCTTCGATCGTCCCCACATAAAACGCTCCGCCTGGATTGGCGCCTCGGGTTTCCCCAAGGCCTTTTACGAGACTGTAAAGGCCTTCACAGTTCGTGAGTTCCCCACCTTTCAAACTCGGGAACAGGCTCTGGCCTACCTGGTCGGGGAAGATCAGGACGAAACCCAGGAACTGGCCTCGCCAGCCTAGCGGCAGGAACGCAGATTCGCTCAGCTTCGCCACTTCAAGGTAACTGGCCCGGAAAGCGGGTGGCGCATCTCGCCGCCGTTGCGGCGCGCTTCCACGTGAGCCTGCTTGAGCTGGAAGTACCACCGGGCCGGCCGGTCGGCGTCGTCTATCAGCATCAGGTGGGGGTCGTGCTTCAGGCCTTCAGCCTGCAATTCCATCGTGCGCCGATCCTGCTCCACGAATTTTGCAAACACAAATTTAAGCAGTTCTGGCCCAAAGGGCAGCCAGCGGAAGATATTCCAGGCCGCCACCACATCGATCCGGCAATGGTTTCGGGTAACGGGCGTGACCGTGGTCAGACTGGAGAACCAATACTGCCCCGCCCGGATAGTCTCCGAGCGCAAACTAGGAAGCACAAAATCAATGGTAGTGGTGATGGAATCGGCTGCAGCGTACAGCCGCAGTAGCCTATAGGGCGCGCTGTTGGATGAGGGCGTGTGTGCGCTCATGCGAAAGCCGCCGGGAATGGGCTCAAACGCCTTCTGTTTTTCGTGGATGCTGTGGCGTGAGCGCCACCACCACGCCTGGTGTACGAACGGCCCGTGTGCCGGATCCATCAATCCGATGATGCCGTGATCCACGTTCACCGGCATCTCCGCGCTGAGATAGGCAATTTTGTAGTGATCAGAGAAAGTAGGCACGCGGGGTGCGGAAACGGACGGCGTTTCCGCCTTAGTTGTTCCGGCGCCTGGCAAGCCGGGTTCGGGTACAAACACCCAAATGAATTCGTCGTGCTCGGCGCAGGCCAGGCTGCCGGCATAAATGCGGTCGATTCTTAGCTTCTGGTCCGCGGTAAGTGACGGAATCAGCTGGCATTGCCCGCTGTGCGCGTCAAATTTCCAGCCGTGATAGCTGCACTCGAGCTGGGCGCCATCAAAAGCGGCGCAGGACAGCGGCATACCGCGGTGGGGACAGGCATCTCGCAAGGCGAAAGCCCGGCCCTGAGCATCGCGGCCGACGACCAGCGGAACCTCCAGCAGCGTGGTTTTCTGTAGGCGGTTGCGGCGTACTCGCTCGCTAGGCAGCGCGCGATACCAGAAGCCAAAGAGCATTTCGGCATCCGGCGCCTGCCGCTGGGGAGGGGCTAGGGAGTTCATGGAATAGCTGGGAGAATTGTAATTGAGTAATTTGGAATTTAGCACTCAGCTGTCAGCAATCAGCACTCAGTCCCTAAAGGATTTTGCCTCCTTCTGGAGTGGACTCCGATTTTGAGACGAGCAGTTAAGCCTTAAAATTCAGAGAACGGGTTAACTGGCTGAATGCTGAGTGCTGAGTGCTGAGTGCTGTCGGCAAAGCTGCTTGATGGTGCTAAGCGGCTCAATATCAAACCAGTTAACTTTCTACACTACAGTCACTTAAAGCGATTACTCCGGTGGTTCTATGGCCTTTGGGCAGATTGTTTGGGGTCCGCCCCAGACCTATAATCGTTGCACTCTGGTGAATCTCCGTCAGGCTGAGGGTAGGTGAGCGAAGGAGTGTGTTTTCTTCGCGCAAGCCTTACCCGATGATGAGCATACGCCTGCAGCTCGCCCTGATGGCCGTTCCCGCAATCGCGATCTCCTTTCTTTTCAATACGCCATCTCTGCAGGCAGGCACCGCTCCCCATTCTGCGAACGAGAGCGGAAACATCGTCGAAGTAGAGCGCAATGGGCGCACGGTATATGTCAATGACGCCTCGCTGCCGGTTCCGCGGCAGCCTGCGCCTCAGCCGTCCCGGCCCGCCACTCAACTGATGTATTGGAGCACTCGCGACCACCGCTGGAAGCCGGTGCCTGGCCCTAATCACTCCACCATGCGCCGGGCGCGTTCCGCCGCTATGGAAGTTCGTAGCGTGCTGAATGCGAATACCTCTTCGCCGGCCGCGGCTGGGGAGCGCACTGCCGTTTCATCCGGGCAGATCGACGACGCCATCGAGCGGGCTGCCGCGCGCCATAACGTGGATCCCAATCTGGTGCGCGCCGTCATCAAGGTCGAGTCTAACTTCAACCCGCATGCCGTTTCCCGTAAGGGAGCGATGGGACTGATGCAACTGATGCCGGTCACGGCCCGGCAGATGAAGGTCACTAATCCCTTTGATCCAGCACAAAACGTGGATGCCGGAGTACGCCGCCTGAAGCAGTTGCTCAATAACTTCGGGGGCGACGTTCGCCTGACCCTGGCGGCCTACAACGCCGGCGAGGGCGCGGTGATGCGCAACGCCGGGGTTCCGCCGTACTCGGAAACGCGGGCCTACGTGAAGAGGATCACCAGCTTGTACTGGAGTGGCAAGTCGGAACGACCAATGTTCATCATGCCCAGCCGGGATCCGGTGCGTGTATATCGCGACGCGCAGGGCGTGATCACTATGACCAACACCGACTGATAAGTTCGGTGAGAGCAGCAGCGGGAACAGGCTAAAAATTGAAACAGGCACTCCCAGGTCCAAAGCAGCTCTGTGTCGCCGTGTTGCTGGTTTCATCGTGTCTGGCTTTCGCAGCGGCGGCTCCGCGCAAGTCCCAGACCGCACACGCTCAATTTGTTCGGGCGGAGAAGCTGCGGGACAGTCTGAGCGGCCGCCGGGCGGAGGACCGCAAGCGCCGCGACTACCAGCGGGTGATCGACGCTTATCGCCGTGTCTACTACACCGATCCCGCCTCGGCCAAAGCCCCCGAAAGCGTGGTCGCGGTGGCGGAACTGCTGGCGGAAATGGGCCGCCAGTTCAACGATCCCAAAATGCTGCACGCCGCCATCGGGCAATACAACTTCCTGCGCCACGAATATCCCGGCAGCCGCCTGCGCAGCGACGCCCTGTTCACCATCGCCCAAATCTACAAGGATGATCTCGACGATTCCGCACAAGCCAAGTCCACATTTCAGGATTTTCTAAAGCAGTATCCCAGGAATCATCTGGCGGAACAGGCGAAACAGGCCGTTGCCGAACTCAGGCACAGCCGCGAACGCGACCAGAACAGAGCGCCGGACACGGAGAGGGTGAGGGCCTCGGATAACAAGGGGCTGCCCCGGGTCACGGGGATTCGCCACTGGTCCACCCCCGATTACACCCGGGTCGCCGTGGATCTGGAAACGGATGTCACCTTTCACGCCGAGCGCCTGGCGAATCCCGACCGCATCGTCTTTGACCTCCACTGGACCCGGCTGTCGCCGGTGCTTATCGGCAAAACCTTCGACGTGGAGGACGGGCTGCTGAAGAAGATCCGGGTGGCGGAATACAAGGCCGACGACGCTCGCATCGTGCTGGAGGTGGAAAACCTCTCTAAATATTCCGCATTCCTGCTTCCCAATCCCGACCGCCTCATCATCGATATTCACGGGCGGCAGGGGACATCTGCTGCATTGAAGAATCCACCAGCGCTCTCAAATTCAAGCACCGCCCAAACCCCAGGCGGCCAGAGATCGAGACCGAATCAAATGGCTTCCAGGGGCGCATTGGCCCGGCCAGCGGGGAGCGTTCCCAAAATTGTCAGCGACGATGAGGAA
>DATGIY010000744.1:0-4034 GCA_035295475.1 Terriglobales bacterium | reverse complement strand
ATCGCCAAAAACGATCGCGTCCGCCGGGCACGCCTGCTGGCAGGCGGTGAGTACATCGGTCTCGCGAACTTTACGATCCTCCCGTTCCGCGTCAATGCGCGCTTGCGTAATGCGTTGCACGCAATAAGTGCACTTCTCCATGACCCCGCGGCTGCGCACGCTCACTTCCGGATTTCTCATCATCTTCAGCTGCGGCGTGTTCCAGTCCTGCCAGAGCATGAAGTTGAACCGCCTGACCTTGTAGGGACAGTTGTTGGAGCAGTAGCGCGTGCCCACGCAGCGGTTGTAGACCATGTCGTTCAGGCCTTCACTGCTGTGCACGGTGGCGCCCACCGGGCACACGTACTCGCAAGGCGCGTTCTCGCACTGCATGCAGGGAACCGGCTGGAAGTATGCTTTGGGATTGGCGCGATCGCCTTCGTAATACGCGTCCACCCGGATCCAGTGCATGTGGCGGCCCTTGTTCACTTGGTCCTTGCCGACCACCGCAATGTTGTTTTCCGACTGGCAGGCGATAATGCACGCGTTGCACCCCACACACGCGCTCAGATCGATGGACATCCCCCAGGCATAGCTGGTGTATTCGTAGTTGTAATAAAGGGTCTCGTCCTTGTCCGGCGTGTAGTGGTGCCGGAGAATCATCTTCGGATCTTGGGCGTACTCCGCCGCGGTCGCGGAAATCACCAGATCGCGGCTGCCCAGCTCGGTATCCATGCTCTGCTGTCCCTGCGTACTGGCCAGCAGATACTTGTCACTCGTCTTGCGCAACTGCACCGCGCTGCTCCACGGTTCCTTCATGGTGCGAATGCGGTACATATCAAAGCCGAATCCCGTTCCCGTTCGTCCCGCGGTTCTGCGCCCGTAGCCGAGAAAAGCGGTCAGCACGTTCGCCGGCTGGCCCGCCTGGATCCACACCGCGGCCGGCACCGTGCGATTGCCGATCTGCAACTCCACCATGTCGTTGGTGCCCACCCCCAACCGCCGCGCCGTTTCCACCCCGATCAGCAGCCCGTTGTCCCAGGTCAGCTTGGTCATGGGCTTGGGCAGTTCCTGCAGCCAGGCGTTGTTGGAAAATCGTCCGTCATAGACCGAGGGATCGGGGCGGAAATTGATCTCTAGTTGCGGCTGGCTGCCTTGGGGTCCCGGCCCAAAGTCGATGTTCTTCAGCTGCACCTGCCGCGGCTGAAACGCTGTCCCCGCAATGAAACCGTCATGTACCGCTGGACGCCAGAAGCCTTCAAAGTCCACTGTCGGCGGAGCCGCGGCCGCGGCTTTTCCTTTGCCGCGAGCCGCTGGCGCTGGCGCCGCCTGCTTTTGCAGTTGTCGCTGCCAATATGCGCGCACGATGTCATAGGCGTGGGTTTCACCCTGCGCCGTAAAGATAGCCATCAACTCGGTGTCGGTCTTGCCGTTGTAGAGCGGCGCAATCAGCGGCTGCATGATGCTCGCCATGCCATCGTAGGCTCGCGTGTCGCCCCACGCTTCCAGATAATGTGCCGCGTTAATATGCCACTGGCAGAATTGCGCGGTCTCGTCCTGGTAGAGCCCGTGGTGAACGCGCAGCGGCACTTTCTCTTTCATGATCACGCCGAAGCCCAGTTCGGACGGCGTGTCATACACCGGGTTCCCGCCCAGGATCACCAGCAGTTGCACCTCTCCAGACTTCATGTCGCCTACCAGGTCATTGAGCGATTGGTTCTGGTCAACGGGATTGGCGGCCACCGGGTCTGTATAAAAAACTGTACGCCCCACATTGCCCAACGTCGCGTTCATGGCGTGCGCCAGCGCGTGGATGACCGGCGGCTGATACTCGCCCGCAATCACCACACAACTTCCTTTATGCTGCTGCAGATCTTTCAGCAGCGCCGGCAACCAGGTGCTCGCCAAGCCGCTAGTGGCTCCCCCGGCGACATTCACCCCCACGCCCTGGGCCAGGGCGCGCGCGAATTGTTCCAGTTCCATCTGCCGCAACGGCAGCCGATGATCCGCTTTGCCGCCCGTGGAGGTGTACGTGGTCTCGGCCACATAAAGGCGGCTCATCGCCCGGCTGGATTCGGGCCGCCGCCGCGATGCCCAGTCCCGCGCGTAACGCACCGCTCCCGGGAAGGTGGGGTAAAGAAAATCGGCGTCCAGGGAAACAATCACGTCGGCTTCGGCCAGGCGGTATTGGGTTTCGACCGTCTCCCCGAAGGCCATCACCGCTCCCGCCCGCGCGTTGTCCCGATTCACCGCCTCGTACTGGTGCCATTTGGCCTGTGGGAACGCCTGCAACACGGTCTGCAACTGGTCGGCCAGGGTCGGCGAAACCACGGTGCGAGTCAGAAATCTCAGCCCCGCTCCCTTGGTCAATCTTTGCGCCGCCAGTTGGGTTTGCATGGCTCCCAGAAACGCGGGATAGGACCGGATCTCGCCCAGATAAGTCACAGCCGGCGAGCGGTCCGGATCATAAAGCTCCAGCACCGACGCCTGGGAATAAATGTCGCTGCCGCCCAGGCTCGCGGGATGGTCGGGATTTCCCTCAATCTTTGTCGGCCGGCCCATGTGGCTCTCTACCAGCAGCGGCCGTGCGTGCCCGCCCATCTCCATGGCGCTGGCGAAAAACAGCGGCCGGCCCGGCACCAGTTCTTCGGGCTGCTTGACGTAAGGAACAATCGGTTCCAGCGGCTGCTTGGTACAACTGGTGAGCCCCGCCAGCGCCAGCGACGCTCCCATCAGCTGCAGAAAGCCTCGCCGCGAAACTCCGTCCAGCCACTCCGACGCGCCCTTGGGAAATTCCCGCTTTACCTGCTCCTGAAACGTCGGGTCCCCCGCCAGTTCCTCCAGGCTGCGCCAGTAGCGCGGCCCGTCCTCGCTCGCCAGCTTCTCCCGGATCTCCTGCAAGTTGTGTCTCTTGCCCGGGCAAACTGCCGCGTCGTGTCTCGTTTTTTCGTCGGCTCCCATTCTTCACTTACCTTCCGCTTCTTCTGGGGACGGTTTCAGCCCGCCGCGCTTGCTGGCGGCTCCCGCCTCAGCGATGGCACGTGTTACAGCTGGTAATGTCCTGCACCGTCCGCAGATGGTACTGTTTGATCAGCGAGCGCCCCAGTTCCAGCTGGTCGTAATATTTCTTGCCCTTGAATTCCACGGGATGAAATTCATCCGGCGGCTGGTAGCGCATGTTGAAAACCTGCTCGCGCGGCCGCAGATATTTTTCCGGCCGCCGATGGCAGTCCAGGCACCACTCCATCTGCAGGGAAGCATAGTTGTACATCAGGGGCATGCGATCCACCGGTCCGTGGCAGGTGTCGCAGCCCACTCCCTTGTTGATATGAATGCTGTGGTCGAAATAGACAAAATCCGGCAGGTCATTGACCCGCGACCACACCAGCGAACGCCCGGTCTGAAAGCTCTGCCGCACCGGCTCCAGCATGGGCGCGTTGGTCCAGATCTGCGAGTGGCAGTTCATGCAGGTTTTGGTGGGTGGAATGCCGGCGAAGCTGGAGACTTCCACCGAAGTGTGGCAGTAGCGGCAGTCCAACCCCAGCCCGCCCACGTGGTGGGCATGGCTGAAAGGCACGGGTTGCGGACGCGCCACGCCGGCGAAGGTGGTGTAGGGCGAGCGCTCCAGCTGCAAGGCCGCCCACAATCCCACGGCCACGATCACCAGGGAACCAAAAATTGTGAACCGCGAGATGGTGTTGGTGCTGCGATGGAATATCTGCGCCATCTATTCCGTAGGTGGAACGCCGTCTCTTCCCCGGCCTTCCCGTTCAGCTGCTGCGACTGACATCACCAGTGTGCTGTGACTCCCGTCACGAAAACCAGTGATTATAACACCCGCCGCCGCGCTGCCCAACGACTCCCGCCCGGGGGTAGTGATGCAGTTTGTCAAACTGCATCACTACCCGCCCGGGCAGCGGATTTTTTCTGCGACCGTTGCAATTTTTAACTGCTGGGGTTGTGGTGGAGGTTCAACACCGGCAATGACCGGGCGCCGGCAGGCGGAAATAGTGTCGTATTACGATACATCTTCAATCGCGCCGCAGTGTATCACA
>DATGIY010000743.1:0-5639 GCA_035295475.1 Terriglobales bacterium | reverse complement strand
CGTTCGGAGTTTGACTACGGCGAAGATGTCGTCGCGCCTTATTTGTGGTCGCGTGGTTTTGCTCGGCTGGACGCCGTAGTCCTGACCCACGGCCACAGCGATCACCTTGGCGGCTTGCTCAGCGTAATGGAGAATTTCAAGCCGCGCGAGCTTTGGCTTGGGCCCAACCCCCGCACCCGCGCCTTGGACCACCTGCTGAACATCGCCCGCCGGCACAATACCGCCATTGTGGAGCGACACGGTCAGGATAAATTTCAGTTTGGAGGTGTCAATATCCGTGTCCTGTCGCCGCCCCCCGATTGGCGGGTAGCTGACGAGCCGCGCAACAATGATTCGCTGGCGGTACATATTTCGTATGGCCGCACGGCCGCGCTGCTGGAAGGAGATGCGGAGAAGAAAATGGAGCCGGCCATTGCCGCACAAAAACCGCAGGCTGACCTGCTCAAAGTGGCGCACAACGGCAGTGCTTCTTCCTCCTCACCCCAACTCTTGTCAGCTGTGCGCCCGCGATTTGCGGTGATTTCGGTGGGAGCGCGCAATCCTTTTCATCATCCTCGGGCTGAGGTTCTGCAGCGGCTGCAACTCGCGGGCGTCGCAACCTACCGCACCGACCTGGACGGTGCGGTCACTTTCTACCTCGATGGCGAGCACGTCATCCCTCGGGAGCGGCTTCCTCGCTGAGTTCCTGATCCTCCGATTCTTCTTCCGTATCGTTTTGCCGGGATGCCGCGATCAGCTCTCTGGCTTCGTCCGCCTGCCCCTCGCGCACTAAGATGGCAACGCCGCCCACGGGAAACAAATCCTGCTCCAGATCATTGGGCCGGGAAATGCTCTCGATGCCATTGGATTCCAGCAAGCCTCGCACCACCAGCGCTTCGCTCTCCTGCTCTGCGTCAAACACCTTCACCAGTCGTTCCTGGGGATTCGGTTTATCCGGCATGGGCTCCTCCACAATGTTTCGACGACAACAGCGCAGATGTTATGATCCGATCATACCCCCGAAAGCAGTACGGGAGCTGTAGTCCGCGGGCGCTTCGTCTCGGGTCTAACAGCTCACCTCGAATTTCGCGAGGCGAACTCATGCATCGCTGGATCTTCCGCCTGCTGCTGGCAGTCCTGCTCGCCGCCCTTTCCCTCACGCTGGCTTGCTCAACTGGTTCTGAGCCCGGAGCTCTCGGCCGCGCGTATAGCTCTTTGCGTAGCCGCTTTTCCAGCGGGCAAGGCGAGCTGCAAAAAGCTTTGGATGCCAAAAAGGCCGCCCATAGCTGGCGAACGGTGACTCTGCTCCGGGCGCATCCCGGCCGCGCCCTGGAAACGACCATCGAAGTTTCCTGTCCCGACCGCGAGCACATTGTAACCACTCTCGGCGATACCCGGTACGAATCTGTCCGCATTGGCAAGCAAGTTTGGACTCGCAGCGCCAACGACGACTGGAAAGTGCAGCCCGAGACTCCCGACGCCTATCCTTGCGGGGGCAATCCGGGCGCGCCCGCTCCCTGGGCGATGATGAACGAGGGCCGTGATCCGGTCACCGTTATTGCCAGCATGGCGGCCAAGATGAATGCGCAAGTCGCCCGCGGCGACGTCGCCAAAGTGGGTGATGCCTCCTGCCAGCGCTGGGTTATCAGTTTTCAGCATCCCGGCAGCAGCGGACGCGGTGTGAACTACACGGTATGTGTAGACGCCGGCGATCATCTGCCGCGGGAGGTTGTGATGGGAAGCGGCGGTCTGGTAACCACCTACTCGGACTGGAACAAGCCCATCCAGATCGATGCTCCGGCGAGCCAGCCGGGTCCCACAGGCACGTCCCCCGCGCATTGACCGCCAAACGGCCAACTACCCGGTGTTGAGCCGGGCAGGTCCTAAGCAACGGGGAGATGGAACAAGACTGCGCACCCCCGTGTGCCGATCCCTGTCCCTTTCCTTTGACTCACTTACAAGCTGTCCGCAGAAAACGCAACATGAGCAGGAGGGAAAACATCCAAATGCTGGTAGAATCCGCACCCAGAGCGGCTCTGGGACGTACCTTAGGTGAGGGGTGTCATGGACAACGAGGCGCGCGAATCCAGTAGTAAGCAGCCCGAATCAGGGAATTCAACGGAGGATGAAAACCGCAAAATTCGCCGCCTGCAAATCATTATGAACATGGTGATGTCGGTCATCAGCCAGGACACGGACCTGACCATTGAAGAAGCCTCCGAGCTCGTAGCCAATACCAAACGGGCCGCGCTGGCCATGTTTCCGGACAAGGAATTCGCCTACGACATCATCTACAAACCGCGCCTCCAGCGGTTGATGAACGAACGCTTCCGCCTGCAATAATTGACGACTGCTGATTGACGGTTAGAAGCCCCGCGTTGAGTTGTTCACTTGAGAATCTGTTCTCCCCTTATCCGTGTGCCACATGATTCTCTCTGCGCCTCTGTGTTTCTGTGGTGAAGAAATGCATTGAATTCGTCAACCGCAAATCTTCAATCGTCAGTTGCTCCTCTGCACGCGAGCCAGGCGGACGTTGAGCGTGCCCCACTTGACCTTGGCCTTGAGTTGCACGGGGAAGCGTTGCCCATTGTCGCTGTACCACACCCAGACCCTGCCCTTGTTCTTAAGCGGCCCTTCAGTGGCAATGGCACGGACGCGCACAGTTTCGAATGCGCCCGCTGGAGTTTTGATCTGTTCCCGTCCTTCCACAGTAGCCGTGATCTCACCTGTAGGACCGCCATCATTGAGCGGAAATACATAGTTGGCTCCCTGGGTTAAAGGTAAAGACCCCACATAGTAGAAGCCAGACATGACGTCGGTCACGCACTTGGGGATGGCATGCTCTACGTGCTTCACACTGCCGGTGCGAAGGTCCTTTTCCTGTAGCAGGCTCCTGCCGTGGAGATAGTCGTAGCGGACCTCAGTTTCGCGGTGGCGGGAGCCTTCCTGTGTCCGCTTGGTAACAGCAAGCGAGCAGAAGCTGTGGGGATCAATGGTAGTGCGAAAGCTGTCGTGCACCGCGAAAAGCAGGTTTACGAAGCCCGAAGTATCAGCCGTGACTACCGCATGTTGTCCTTCCGGAGAAGCTTCCATTGTCAGAATGGCGGTGCCGGCCTTGAGCAGGTGCCAGTCAGCGTCATAGTAGTAAGTTTGGTGAGCCGGGAAGCGGTAGTTGTGGGAGGGGGGCACGATGTGCGCTGCTGAGGAGACCTCCGTGGATTCCTTGGTGTCGGCTCCCGGAAGCAAACTGCCGCGCCGGGCCCCGGCAAAAAGCGTAAGTGCTCCCGCTATCACTAACAGGCTGGTGAATGCCCGCGTCAAAATCCAACCCGCGTTGGGAACATGGGAGCGCATCTCTCTACCGGAACCACAACATCTTCACCGCCAGCGCCGCCATCATGGCGGCGGCGCCCAGCAGGGAGTTGTACTCGCGATGCTCCCAGTATAACTGGACGGAAAACTCTCCCCGCCTGCTCGCCGCGGGAGCCCAGCGCGGCAGGAATCGTGGAACTTGCTGCGCGTAATCGGTAAATTCCGGAAAAGTGCGCTGCAAAAACCGCTCTTCCGCCTGTACCACGGGCACATAAACCGCGATGAAAAGGACCAAAAGGGCCAGCGCAATCCATATATTCCGCGCTGCCACTGCGAAGCCGCCCGCCAAAATCAGGGACCCAAGATACAGCGGGTTACGCGTGAAGGCGTAGGGACCGGTGGTAGCAAGGCGGGTGTTCTTTTGGACGTGTCCGGAGGCCACACCGCGCAAGATTAAGCCGGGAAGACAGATCATGGCCCCGATCAGCAGCGACTTCGGGCTGGGGCGCGCCAGCCAGAGATATAAGAACGCAAAAGCAAAGCCCAGTGGCACGCGAATCCGGCGTGCTATCTCCGCCCAACTACGCAAGACTACTCCCCAGCAGTTGACGGGCGGCCCCCAGAACCTGTTGCGGAGTAATGGCCAGAAGCCCCGCGTCCTGGCGTTTGCGACTGGAACGTGCGGCGGCCCGCGCACTGCTTTCGGTGGCGGAACTCAACGGGCTGCGCAATACAACATTGCGAGTACCAAAAGGCCCATTGCGTGTCGGGCTGGTCGGTCCGAAGAGCGCGATCACCGGGACGCCCAGAGCGGCGGCCAAATGCATCGGGCCGGTATCGCCGCCCACGAACAATTGCGCCCGCCGCGTAAACGCGATCAGTTCGCTCAGCGAGCACGGCACCGCTTCGGCCGCGCCTGCGCTGGCTTGTTCCACCGCTCGCGCCACACCTTCTTCTCCGGGCCCGAAATTCACCAGCGATCGCAGGCCCAACTCGCGCAGCCCCTGGGCCACTTCGCCGTAGCCTTCCGCCGGCCACTGCTTGGCCAGCCAGCCTGCGCCCGGGTTGAGAATCGCGAACTGCTGCATTTGGTGTTGCCGTAAGTGGCGATCGCATGACTCCTGGATAGAGATGTCCAGGGGAAATTCTACCGGAGAGAGCTCTGCCGGCGCGCCGGCCACGGCCGCCGCCAGGGAAGCATTTTGCTCGATCACATGGACGCCCACTGCCGCTACGGTATGCGTGTAGAAGAGGCTGGCTGCGTGCTCGCGCGGGCTCTCAAATCCAATGAGGGCCGGCGTGCCTGTCCAGCGCCCCATCAGGGCCGTGCGCACCGCGCCTTGGAAGTCGATGGCCAATTCATAATCCGCCGCGCGCAGTTCCCGCCATGATGCCAGCGCTTCTCGCCAGGTCTCATCGGAGAAGGCAGCCGAGCGCCAGGCCTGCGTGTTGACCGCGTGTACGGCGTCCACCAGCGGCCTGCCCGCGCAACGCGGTCCCAGGCGCGGAGTCCCGGGCGCGCATAGCAGTTCTGACCACCGTTCCTCGATCATCCAGCCCAGGGTAGCGGAAGGGAACGCGCGGCGCAGCAGCATGACCGCTGGCAGGGCGTGGATAACGTCGCCCATGGAACTCAGGCGCACGATGAGCAGGCGCTGCAAGCCTTGAGCCAACTCCTGGACCTCAAGCTCGTGCTGGCGCATCACCGCCAGTTCTGATTCTGAAACTGTGGCCAGCTGCATATTATTTTTTCATGCTGCGCAGCATTGCACTGCTGGAATGGTCCTTTTTGTCGCCAACGATTTCCACGCGGCCGCCACATGCAATCACCGTATCGCGCTCGGGCACGCTCTCGGCGGTGTAATCGGTCCCTTTCGCCTGAATATCGGGACGAAGTTCGCGTACTAATGTCCTGACGTCGGGCTCGGAAAAGATTACGACCGCATCCACATCCTCTAGAGCGGCGATGATTTCGGCGCGTTCCTGTTCCGGCATCAGGGGACGACCCACACCCTTGAGGCGGCGCGCGCTGACATCAGAATTGATGGCCACCACCAGGCGTCCGCCTAACGCCTTGGCCGCGCGCAGGTAGCGGATGTGGCCAACGTGCAACAGATCGAAGCAGCCGTTGGCCAGCACCACGCTCTCGCCTGCGCGCCGCCACTCCGCCACTCTGCTCTGCAGCATCTGCCGGTTCAGAAGTTTATTCGGAGACACAGTCAATCTTATCGAAACCCGTTTTCAATGCGGACGGACGGTCGGAGGAGCATGTTGCAGCGCCTCCAGCAATTCCTGCCGCGTCACCGTGGCGGTGCCCCTTTTCATCACCACGATTCCACCGGCATAGT
>DATGIY010000742.1:0-3247 GCA_035295475.1 Terriglobales bacterium | reverse complement strand
CGCCGACTGGATCAAGCGCAGCGTTTACGTTGACCCCAAGAAACTGGTCGTCATGGGCGGCAGCTATGGCGGCTATATGACCATGATGGCGGTCACCAAGGCGCCCGAGGTGTGGGACGCGGGCGTAGCCATCGTTCCCTTCGTGAATTATTTCACCGAGGTGCAGAACGAAGATCCGGTGCTGCGGGAAATGGATCTCGCCACCATGGGCGATCCGGTCAAAAACAAAGCGTTGTGGGAAGATCGATCGCCCATATTTTTCGTGGATCGCATTAAGGCGCCGCTCCTGATCCTGGCCGGTGGGCACGACCCCCGCTGTCCCAAATCGGAAGCGCAGCAGGTGGCCGACGCCATCAAAAAACGCGGCGGGGTGGTTGATCTGAAGATCTATGAGGACGAGGGCCACGGGTTTTCCCGCGTCTCCAACCAGATTGATTCCTGGAAGCGGATCGCCGATTTCCTGAAAGCTCATGTGCCGCCGGCTGACTGCGGCTGCTCCTTGAATGACTGAATAAGTCGCTCAGGTAAGTTGCCGGCTCGGCGAAGCCGGCCCTCCTCTCTGGGCCAGCTAGCATCAGAGTGATCTGCCGTTCCCCAAAAGCACTCAGGAGAGAGCTATGCGTCCAGCCCGATTTATGGTCGCGCTGACAGTTCTGGCATGCTGCTTTGCTTTGGGATGCAGTAACCGCTCGGCCAATCCATCCCTCAAAGATAACGTTAAGAAAGCACTGCAACAGGCTGATCTACAGAATGTTACGGTTGACGAGGATCGCGGCAAAAACCTCCTCACCCTGGGCGGCACGGTGCATTCCCCCGACGCCAAGTCCCGAGCCATGGAGGTGGCTAAGGCAGCCGCCCCTAACCGGGTCATCGCCAACGAGATCAGCGTGCAACCCGTGGACCAGGAATCGGCTGCCAGGAAGATTTCCCACGACGTAGACAGCGCCATCGAGAAGCAATACCAGGCGGTGCTGATTGCCAATCACCTGGACAAAGGCATTCATTACAAGGCAAACAACGGAGTGCTCACCTTGACCGGCAAGGTGGACACGGCCGATGACCGGCAGGCGGCGCAGCAGCTGGCGACGAGCGTTCCCAATGTTCAGCAGGTGATCAATGAGCTGCAGGTGAAGCGGCCGAGCGGATTCTGATTCAACTTGCGGAAGCCAATGCCGGCGCCCAGTCAGGGCGCCAGGCACTTGCTTATTTTCCAAACGCTTCTTTGTTTACCACGTTCGGCACCTTGGTCAGGTCGCCGCCGTAATTCTTTTCCAGGACATCGATGACCGCCTGCACGCAGCGCCCGGCCATACCCTTATTGGGATCGGGGGAAAGGCGGGTGATTCTGGCGCCACTGGCGAAATGGTTGAACAAGCGCAGGCGGTCAGCCAAGGCCGGATCGCGCAGCGGCGAGTCGGCCGGCAGCGGTTCCTTTTCGAAGACATCAAGCGCAGCGCCGGCGATCCAGTTCTCTTTCAGCGCCCGGCAAAGCGCTTTCTCGTCTACCACCGGTCCGCGCGACGTATTGATCAAATACGCGCTGGGCTTCATCATGCGCAAAGTAAATTCGTTGAACAGATGGTAGGTCGGCGCCTTGGCCTCGCCTTCCCGCAAGAGAGGCACGTGCACGCTCACAAAGTCGGCTTGCCGGATAGCATCTTCAAAGGTGGTGTACTTGATCCAGGTGCGCTCGTTATTGAGGTGGCGTTCATAGCGCAAGTCTTTGATCTGCTGCACGGCCTCGATGTAATCGTGATTCTGGTACACCGGGTCGTAGCACAGGATGTTCATGTCGAAACCGGTGGACTTCTTGATCATGGCCAGACCGATGCGCCCGGTTCCGATCACAGCGATGGTCTTGCCGGTCACCTCGTCTCCCAGGAAGGGCAAATACGGGTGCCACGAGCCCCATTTGTTTTCGCGTACCAGTTTTTCGCTGTTCCACAACTTGCGGGCGAGCGCGCCCATGATGAAGAAAGCAAATTCGGCGGTGGCCTCGGTTAAAACATCGGGCGTGTGCGTGAAGGGGATACGGTAGCGGTTGGCGTCGGCGCGATTGATGTTGTCGAATCCCACCGCGTACTGAGCCACCACCTTCAGGCGATTCTTCCCTGCCTCGAAGACCTCCGCGTCAATGGGATCGCGCAGCGTGGTGATCAGGCCGTCTACGCCCTGGCGCAGTTTGTCGAGAATGACCTTCTTGGGCGGCGGTTCCGGGCTGGGATAAACCTCCACGTCGTACCCCCGCTGGCGCAGGCGATCGAGCGCCTCGCCGCCAATATCACAGGTGGCAAACACACGAAAACCATTGCTCTCGGACATGGTCTCCTCTGGCTGGTCACTACCCCACAGTCGAAACTGAAGATTCTACTGCAGCCGGGTAACAAGGTGGGAAAAGCACTCAGCAATCAGCACTCAGCCCGTGGAACAAGCAATTGAACATCACGGTGCCACTGAAGAGCATGGTGAGGGCTAATTGCCAACTGTTAATTGCTAACGGCGAGGCGCCGAATACTGAGTGCCGACTGCGGAGTGTTGTTCTACAACGCCGCCAGAACATGCTCGCGCGCATGCGCCCGCTTGATGGCGAGCAACTCGACCGCTTTCTGCGCGATGTGTTCGGCGCTGACTTCGAATTCCTTGATCAGCTCCCAGGGCGCGCCGGAATCGCCAAAGCGGTCCTTCACCCCAATGGCGCCGGTGATTACAGGGAGGCCGTAGAGTTGACCGCTGCCGGTTATGACTTCGCTTACCCGGCCCGAAAGAGCGCCAATCTGATGTTCTTCCGCGGTGATGATGATGCCGGTTTCCTTGGCGGCGCGAATGATGGCGGCGCGATCCAGCGGTTTCAAGGTGTGCAGATTGATGACCCGGGTCTCGCAGTCAAAGTCTTTCTTCAGGATGTAGGCGGCGCGCATCGCTTCCGGCACCATGGGACCGCAGGCGATGATGCTCAGGTCCTCCGATTCATTGCGGTAGTTCGAGGCCAGAATGGTTTCGAAGGCGTCCACGAACTGTTCGGCTTCACCCCGCAGGCGGATCACGTTGGCTTTGCCGAAGACAAAAGGCGTATCCGCCGTGGTGACAATCGGGGTGGCTTCGCGGGCAAAACGCACGTACTTGGGGCCAATATGCTCAAGCAGGAGAAAGTCGGTGGCCTTCCTGGTTTCAAGGAAATCGCAGGGCACCACCACCGCCATGTTGGGCAAGCCGCAAACCGCGAACAAGTCTTCGAGAGCCTGGTGGG
>DATGIY010000741.1:0-6788 GCA_035295475.1 Terriglobales bacterium | reverse complement strand
CAGAGCGTCGGCAATCTCGATGGCCAGGGGAAGCAGGGTTTCCATCTCCATGGGCCGGATGCCGATCTGGTGCTTCAGGGTCGAGCCTTCCAGGTACTCCATGGCGATGAAGGCTTTGCCATTCTCCTCGCCAATATCGTAAATGGTGCAGATGTTGGGGTGGTTCAGAGCGGAAGCGGCCTGGGCCTCGCGCTGAAAGCGGCTGAGAGCCTGGGGGTCACGCGCCACCTCATCGGGAAGGAACTTGAGCGCGACCAGGCGATGGAGGCGGGTATCCTCGGCCTTGTAAACCACGCCCATGCCACCGCCGCCGAGCTTTTCGAGAATGCGATAGTGAGCGAAAGTCTGGCCAATCATCGGGGTCGGGCCATGGTAGGAGGATGGGGGGAGCAAGTCAATGGAAACCGGGCAGGCGAGGCAGGCCCCGCGGCGCAACTGAGGGCTAGGAACGCGAGGGACAGAAAACCAATTTTGCCATTGCAACTCGGCTCGCAACATTCTTAAATCTTGCCGACAAACATTGCCTAAGCTGCGGGGCGGAGCTAGCCATGTACGTACTGATCCAGGAATTGCGTGTGGCCTTTCGGCAATTGCGCAAGGCGCCAGGCTTCAGCTTGACCATTGTGCTTACGCTGGCACTTGGCATTGGCGCAACCACGGCAATTTTCTCGCTGATTGAAGGCATTCTTCTGCGGCCGCTGCCATTCAGTGATCCTCAGCGTCTGGTGCTGCTGGGAGATGACCTGCAGGGTGGCCTCAACGATTCGGTGACGGCGCGCGAAATCGGGGTGTACGCCAAGGCAACCAGCGCGTTTTCGTCGGTTGGCGGCTTTACTCCCGAAAGCTATGAACTCTCGAGCGGCCCTACCCCGGAAGAAATCAACGGCGCACGCTTCACGGCGGGCGTGTTCCCCACGCTGGGAGTTCGTCCAATTCTGGGCCGCACTTTCACGCAACAGGAAGACGACGGCCATGTGCCGCTGGCCGTCATCAGCTATGCCCTATGGATCAATCGCTATCACCGCGATGTTGACGTGCTGGGCAAGACTATTGTTCTTGACCGCAAGGCCTACACGATCATCGGCGTGATGCCGCGCAGTTTTGAGTTTCCCCTGGAAGACGGACATCTGGACCAGGCACAGCTCTGGGTACCGATGAGCCTCACGCCTGAGGAGCTGTCGGACGAGCACGCCGGCTTTTTCGGCTATCAGCTGGTGGCGCGGCTGAAGAACGGCGTGGCGCTGGGGCAGGCAGGAAAGGATGCGGAACGGGTCGCGCAGCAGATCAGACGCAGTTTTCCGCCGAGCCTCTCGGCCATACATATCCGAGGCAAGGTCACGCCCTTGCACGAGTATGCAGTCGCCGATGTGCGCCCCTTGCTGCGCACGCTGTTTCTTGCCGTGGGTATTGTGCTGCTGATTGCCTGCGTGAACGTGGCCGGAATGCTGCTGGTGCGGGCCATCCGGCGGCGCCGCGAATATGCGGTTCGTTTTGCGCTGGGCGCGCGTCCCGGCGTGATCATTCGCGAATCTGTGTTTGAGGGTTTGCTGCTCAGCGCCACAGGAGGCTTGCTGGGATTAGGATTCGCGGCGGGCGCGATTCGAACCGCGCTGCAACTCCTGCCCGATTCCATGCCGCGCGTGGACTCCATCGCTATGGACACAGGGGTCATGGCATTTGCCTTCTTTCTTGCCCTGATCACCGGCCTTCTCTGCAGCCTGGCCCCGGCATTTGCGGCCTTGCGAACCAGCCTGGCGGAAAATTTAAAAGAGGGTGCGCGCACCGTAGGCGGCGCGTCCAGCCACTCCTGGCTGCGCTCCACGCTGGTGGTGGTAGAAATAGGCACAGCGCTGGTGTTGCTCACCATCTCCGGCGCTTTCCTGCGCAGTTTCCAGAAAATGCGGGCCGTAGATCCCGGCTTCCGTCCCGACCACGTGCTGATAGCCGGTTACCAACTACCTCTTCGGCAGTACCCCACCCAAGCTGCCGTGGATGCCTTCAATAGTGAAGTAGTCAGGCGGCTTTCCGCCAAACCGGGGATTGCCGCCGCGGGCATTACGAACGACCTCCCGGCGGTGGGAGCTTATCCGAAGGCCGCCTACACCATCGAGGGGCAGCCCGCCGACAGCTGGAAGCTGAAATTCGCGCCCTTCACCATCACCTACGGCGATTATTTTCGCGCCATGAGCATACCGCTGCTCGACGGGCGCTATTTCACCGACGATGACCGAGCCAACGCACTGCTGGTCGTGATCGTGAACCAGACCATGGCCCGGCATTGCTGGCCTGGCCAGCGGGCGATCGGCAAGCGCATGCACGTGGGCACTCCGCAGAAGAGGCTGCCGTGGGCGACGGTCGTGGGGGTTGTCGCCGATACTAACCTGGGCTCGCGCGACGAGCCTACGACTGAGCAGTGGTATGTCCCGGCGCTGCAACCGGCGACTCTTTACGGCACCACGGCAACCGAAAAGCTCACCAATCCGGGCGGCGGCTACATCAGCCTGCGCTCGGCGTTGCCGCCGGAGCAGATGACGCAAACCTTGCGGGCGACAGTGGCAGAAATCGATCCCCTGCTTGCCCTGCAGGAAGTACAGCCAATGACAGCAGCGATGGCGAATGTGGAAGGACCGCGCCGTTTCAACACCGACCTGATTACGGCTTTTGCGCTAGGGGCGCTCCTGCTCACCATTACAGGAATTTATGCGGTGGTTGCCTTTTCGGTATCGCTGCGCACGCAGGAGATCGCGATTCGCATGGCGTTGGGCGCGCAGCGCAGAGGGATTGCGCGGCTGGTTCTCGCTTCAGGAGCGAAACTGGCGCTGATCGGGTGCGGCCTGGGTGTGCTCGCGTCTATTGCCGTATCGCGCCTGGTGAGCTCCTTTCTGTTTGAAGTGAGCGCAACCGACCCACTCATCTATTTGAGCTGTGTTGTGCTGATGATCGCGATGGCGCTGGCGGCCTCGGCGCTTCCGGCCACGCGGGCAGCTTCCACCGATCCCATCGACGCCTTGCGTTCCAGCTAGCGCTCTTTTCGCATCGCTGTTGCGATAGGCCTACAAGGCTCACTGATGTTTCTGCAGGAAGCGAAGGCGGGGATGCGGCCTGGCGGCGGCGTCGATGTCGTCGTACTTAAGTACGCTGATCGAACCATCCACCTCGAGCACGGCCAGAGCGACGTCCTTCACGTTGCCGATGCCGTGTTCGCGCAAAGCGCGCTGCAACTCGTCAACCGTGACGTGCTCGCGCGCCATATGTGTTTCCATGATGCTGCCATTGTGCACCAGCAAGGTGGGCTGACCCTGTACCAGCTTGCGGAAACGCCGGTTCATGCCGGAAGCCTCGGCCACGCCGTAGTTCATGACCAGCAAAGTTCCGGCGGCGATCACACCCCCGGCCAGGGAGTTGTCGGGGCCGGTCATGGCGTTCTGCACGGCGTTGCTGAGCAACAGCAGCAAGGTGAGATCGAACGGAGTCATCTGGCCGACTTCGCGTTTCCCGCTCAAGCGCACGCCCAGCAGCACGAAAAGATAAATGATGCCCGTGCGTACAACGATTTCGATCAGGACACGTCCGCCTGGGTACATGGCACTCCCCTCTCTGTGGAACTGAGTGGACTCTGAGGGGAGCCCGCGGGAGTGTCAATATCAGACTAGAGACAGGGGAACTTGCAGGGGTTCTGAGTCCGAAAAACATAAAGGGCCGGCGCCAGGGCTGGCCGCTCAAAGGGAGAGGCGAATCAATTGGCGCTAGCGGTCACGGGCTGAGGCGCCGCTTTGGGCGTGCTCAAGTAGCCGCTGATTTTATTTTTCTCGACCGTCCACACCACCACCTCATAGAGATAATGGGCGCGGCCGGTATAGAACTGAATGGGCTCGTTCGCGTTGCGATCTTTCTTCTCGATGACGCGATCGTCGGAGCGGACATTCAGGGTGAAGCGGCCATGCTTGGCATCCGCTTTTTTGAGCTGCAGGCTCACGGTCGAAACCGGCGTGAACTTCTTGCTTTTGGTCAAAGTGAACTCGAAATAATTGCGGTCGCCGGAATGCTTGAGGGTTTCCAGATCGCCACGGGTACGGGCAATCAGGCCACTCTGCACGCCTAAGTCGCCGATGGCGCGCTCCAGCTTAGCCTTGGTGGCTTCCAAATCGCTGCGGGTAGAGGCGACATCGGTCTTCACGCCCCCGACTTCGGTCTTCACGCCGGCTATATCGCCGCTCACGGCGCTGATCTGCTGTTTCTGTTGTTCGGAAAGCCGCTCTTCGGCGGCACGCTGCTGGCGCTGCAGGTCAGCGGTGCGGCGGGCGAGTTCCTTCTTGGTGATGCCCAACTGCGAAGCCAGAGTATCGGTATCAGCCTGGGCGTCGCCCAGCTTGCGGTTCAACTCATGCACATCTCCGTGCAAGGTTTCGGAGGAATGCTCCACGCGCTGCAGGCGGTCGCGAAGATCAACGATGAAATAAATGGAACCTGCCACATAGACCAGGGCGAAGAGCCATACCACCCATTTCCAGACAGTATTCTGACGGCGCGCATACTCCCGCTCGGGCGAAACGTACGGAGCGGGCGGCGCCGGTTGATATTGGGGCGGTTGCTGGTATTGCTGTTGCTGCTGCGGCGGCGCCTGCTCCTGATAGTGGGCCTGCTCCTGCTGGCGTGGCTTCTCTTCCGGAATTTCAGGAGTGGGAGCCGGGGTAATGGACATAATCGCCTTTCCTGCACCAAACTTTAGGGGATAGCAGCATTGTTTAGCAGAAAAGATGCTCTGTCAAACAGAGAAGGCGCAGGGCGCCTTTTTTGGCCCATGAATTGCCCTAAGGTAAGGTAAGACTGCCTGCTCTGGACAAAGCTCTGACTCAGAAGGAGCTCTGAATGCAGCGCTTGCGGCACCGCAGCCCGCGAAGGCTGTGAACTGCAGCAGAGAAGAGCATATCCAGAATTTGGTAGTCAGGTGCTCACCCTGAGACTGGCGGGTAACGAGCAACATAGTCATGAAGCGCTACTGGCAATTCGCGATTGTCGCCCTCATCTGTTTGTTGGTGGCGCTGCTATGGGCGCAGCCGGAGCCGGTAAAGAACCCAGCACCGCCGGTGGCTATATCCGCGGCCTCGCAGGCAACGCCCGGGACGGCCACGGCTGCCTCCACTCCTGAGCATACCAAGGCTAAGAGCCACAACCCTCAAGGCAATGATGACGATCCCCTGCCCGGCTCCAGCAGCACTCTGCCACTCTTGGCAGTAATCGGCTTCGGAGTATTGGCCGGGGGTATCACTTCGGCCATGCGATCCCGGGAACGCCGGTAAGGCTGGCCAGCAACATTCCGAGGGCGCTCTAGGCCTGGAGGCACTCCTTGTCGACGAGAATTGGGCGGCTCGCTTTGCGGTACCCTGGATTCCCGCATCTCATGGTTCGTTGGGCCATCCTTAAATCCTGGGAGCGGGATAATCGGCGATGAGAATGGTTCTGGAACGGTGGAAGCGCTACTGGCCATCGCTGCTGATTGTGCTGGGAGCGGTTCTGCTGGTTTATGTGGTTTCGCAATATGCGACCATGTACGCGGCGCAACGTCGCCTCACCCAACAATGGCAGCAGCAGAACCTCAGCTTACCGGCTGAGCCTGCGGGACTGGTAACAACCCTCACGCGACTCACTATCCCCAGCATTAAGCTGGATGCGGTGGTAGTAGAAGGAGTGAACCGCAGGGATCTGCTGATGGGCCCAGGGCACCTGCCGGACACTCCCGAGCCGGGACAGTCGGGCAATGCGGTTATTTCGGCGCATCGCGATACATTCTTCCGACATATCCACGAGCTCAAACCGGGCGATTTTATCCTGGTGCAACGAGCAGGGCGGCAGTTCCGCTACCAGGTGACCGGCAAAAAGATCCTGCAGCCGAATGATGTCTGGGTGACCAAGGCTACTCCGGACGCAGAGCTGACCTTGATCACCTGCTATCCCACTTATTACATCGGACCAGCGCCGGAACGCCTGGCGATCTTTTCCAGGCTGGTGGATGTGAGCCGCAGCGATGAGCCGGCTGCACAAGCGAAGCCGGTAGCGGAAAAGCAATAACGTTTCAAGTTTCAGGTTTCGAGTTTCAAGTGGTGCGGCCGCTGCTGGTCGAAACGTGACATGTTCACCTGCTCATCACTCCACAACAATCGCTCGACGAGGCACCTCGGCGGCTAAAGCCGGCGGAGTCCTTGAGCGCTTAAATCGCAGCGGTAAACCGCTGCGCCACCCCAAGGCGCTATCCTCTGCCCCTGCTTGTCTCTTGCTCTCCGATCCGCGCCGTCTACTCCGAAGCGGCTAAAGCCGGCGGAATCCTTGAGTGCTCAAATCGCAGCGGTAAACCGCTGCGCCACCCCAAAGCGCTATCCTCGGCCTGGTTGTCGCTTGCCTCTCCCGAATCCCGCGCCGTCTACTCCGACTCGATTTCCACCATTCTCTTGCAGAGCATAGTGAGGAAAGCTGCCCCACAGCCAATCTTGGAAGCTCGCATCGTTCCGCTTTCGGGAGCGGCCCAGCATTGTTCTTGCTGGGGCCGCCCTACAGGGTCCCAAGGGTGAGTGGTAGGAAACCGTCAGTTCCGCTTTCGAACTCGGAGAGGGCAACATTTTCTTGCCTTTGGGTGGCTTCTTGCCTTTGGGTGGCGCAGCGGTTTCACCGCTGCGGTAGAGTGGCAAAGCAGGAGCGGCTTCAGCCGCTGAGGTGCCTTCCATGGCTGCTCCCCGCCGCGGCAACACCGGATACAGCTGCTACTTCATCACCGCTTCCACATTCCGCACGAA
>DATGIY010000740.1:0-2256 GCA_035295475.1 Terriglobales bacterium | reverse complement strand
TCCCTCTCGAACAGAGGGCCGAGGCGGAAATCGAGCGGTTGCGCTCCCAGGCGAATATGTGCAATGCCAAGCTGCAAACAATCGAGCTGCGAGCTTCCGCGGCGGAGCGCCAGAACGCGCCTCCCCAAGCGCTGGTCGAGTTGCTGAACCTGATTCGTCCAGGCTTGGGCAACTTGCTGCATTAGAGCAACCTCTTCAAAAGCGGCACACCAACCAAAATGCCGCCACCGATAGCTAAGAGCATCCAGTTGGGAATTCCGGGAACTATTGCTTGCGATTGATCAGACCACCAACTGGGTGAAGAGTCTGCTGGCAGTACAGAACTGGGGTCCCCGATGGGGAGCGTCGAAAGGTCTTGCGGGGGAGCGGTGCTGCCGCCCGTCGTGGCCGCAGGATATGAGGTCACAGAAATTTTCGATGATGTGATTCTCGCCCCGGCAGCATTGTAAAAAGCCCCGTCTATCACGCTTTTGATATCTTGCAGCGCGCCGTATGCCGTCCTGGTTTGGAGTTGAAAGACAACGGTCGGAGTGCCAAACACCGCTCCGCTGGACTGCTGACTCGTGACGGTTATTCCCCATTGTGAGTCTAGATTTTGGGCAACCGCAGCAATCACGCTATTGATGTTGTAGAACGATGGAGAGAGAGGATTTTCCGTTGGCGTAAACGTGGCGTTATAAAGAAGCCTTGTTCCAGCAGGAATGCCATCGTCGCCAAGTCTCCCCAGCCGGCCAAGCCGCTGCATTCTGCCGAGACGTGCTGGCCCGCTAAGCCGGGCTACGCGAAAATTACGTAGACCGCTCAGGCGCTGGCCGTTGGTCTGCATGGCGAAATTCCAGGGACGAAACCCCGTGGGATTGGCCGTGGAAAGATGGAAATAGGGCATCAGCTCTTCGCCTCGAGCGCTTTGATTCGCGCTTTGTATTTCGCAATTTTGCGCTGGCGCCGCGCCGCGGCCGCGGAACGAAGCGCATCCGAGCCGCGGCGCGCGACACCAACGAAAAGCAAAATGCCAATGCCGATGAGTCCCACTGTGCCCCAATCAACACTTTGCAGGTCCGTGGTGATATCACCGATCGCTCCGCGCAAGGGCGAGGCCAGGGGGCCGGCCAGGCGCGCAAAACCCAGCGCGGCCATGCGGCGGCGCTGGGTCTCTCCGGGGTTCGCGTCGAAATAGGGCATCGGTGTGCGTTGGCCTCGGCTTTAGCGCTTTCCTCCAAGCGCGAATGCAAGCGCGAGCACTCCGGCGGCTCCAATCAGCAGCGTGCTGGTGGAAATTCCGCCGATGGTGCCCGGCAGGGAAACTTGAGCGTTCTTAAGCTGCTGAATTTGCGCAGCGGTGAGCGGAGGAACTCCAGAGGCGCTGGCGGGCGCGGCGGCCATTACGGCGGCGGATTGCGCCGGCGTCAACTGCATGAGGTTCGTCGTGCCGTAATACTGCTGCGCAAGCTGCTGTTGCGGAGAAAGCAGCGGAATGGTGTTGCTGTAGCTTGGCTGCGTCAGTGTGCCGCTGATGGGCACGCTGACTGTGCTAATCGGAAAGGTAGCGGGATTCGAGACGGGTCCGCAATTCGCGCGCGGGTCGTCGCAGGGCAGGCCAGTCACTACGTCGATATCCGTCGAATCATCTCCAAGCCGAAAACCACGGAGTCTTCCGCGCAGGCCTGCAAGGGGATTTCGCTGCTGGCATTGCCCGCAGCCCAGCCCACGCAAGCCGTTGAGACTTCGCACGCGCGGGTCAAACGCGCTGAGTGTACGCACGCGGGGATCGAAGGCGGAAACTCTCATCTTCCCCTCCGCATGAGCAACAGAGCAACAGCCGCGCCGGCGGCGAGCAGTCCCCAGTTGGGGATGCCGGTTATGAGTTCCTGCGAAGGATCAGTGAACCAGCTTGGTGTGCTCGCCGGCGTCGTCGCGGTCACCGCGGCCGTCTGCGACGGCGCCGAAGCGGCAACTTGCGCTGCCGGAACAGAAGCTGCCGCGGGCGGAGGAGAAATCTGCTGCGCGATGGTGCCAGGCGTGACAGGCACAAGCGGAACAGACGGAGGCATGCTGAAAACCGGCGGCTGGCCATACACGGGCCCAACCGGCGCAGGAACAGGAACGGTGCTCGATGGAGGAGCGGGAAATACCGGGCTGTAGATTGGTCCCACAGGAGCTGGCGCGGGAGTATTCACCGGAAGGGAGATTCTTGCCGGCAAAGCCTCTCCCCGGTAAACGACAGGACCCAGACCGAGGCCTGCGCTTAGCGGCTGA
>DATGIY010000739.1:0-2863 GCA_035295475.1 Terriglobales bacterium | reverse complement strand
AATGCCAGTACAGAGGTGGTCGCTTCACTTGCGGCTGCCGGCGCACGCCGCGCCGTCACTCCCAGCCTGACTTCCGCGCGCAACGGCGAGGGCTCCAGCGCGCACACTTCTCCCCGGCGCCTCAGGACGGTCGGCCTGCCGCCCCGGAGTGGCGGAAACTGAACGCTGGCCCGCGAACCGCAGCACAGGTACAACGAAAGCAGGTCGCAGAACTGCAGGAAATCCACCAGGCTCTCCACCTCAGCTCGCGATCGCGCCTGCCGGCTGAATCGCACTTCATCGCAGCTGGCCTGCTTTTCCAGGAAGGTGTGAATTCGCTCAGCATCCTCCCGCGAGTCCTTCACTGACGCCAGATGATGTTCTCCTAGCCTTCGGAAGTGCCCGCTGACCATCAGCCCGCCGATGGCGCCCGCCTTCTCTTCCGCGCACTCAATCGAAAGTTCCCAGGCCTCCAAGAACACCGGCACCGGCGCCCTCAAAAAGGAAAGCGCTCGCCCTTCCGGATCGCGCAAGGGCTGCGGAATTAGGCCGCGCCTGCCACCGCCTGCCTCTCCCCCGCCGTCGTAGTTGGCCCAGCCGGCGTCGTGCAGCGCGATCGCGCGTATCACATCCTTGTCTTGGGCTGGAAATTCGTTCGCGACGAATTGTGCGGCCAAATCGCCGGCCAGCGCCGCGTGATCGGGATGCGCGATCAGCCAGCACGCAGCCGCACTCTCCTCCTGGCTTGCCGCCACCGCTTGCCAGGCGGACACAATTTCCGAAGAAAATTCCATTGGCTGGCCCACCGGACGCAGAATCATCGCGGTCGCCGCGCGCGCGCCCTCTCCCGCCCTGCCTGCGCTGCGGCCGCCGGCCCAGTGCCGGTGGGAGGCTTGCGCATCCCGTCCAGCAATTGCTTCAGCACCACCGCGTTGTTGTGTTCCAGGTTGCGCGAGGCAAACAGCAGCGTCACTTTCGCCCGCGTCTCCGCCAGCCGATAAAGTTCCTCTAGCGCTTCGCTCGCTTCCGCCCGCGCCAGTTCTTTCAAATACCGCGAACGAAAGCTTTCCCACCGCTGCGGCCGGGCATGAAACCAGCGCCGCAATCCATCCGACGGCGCAAGCTCCTTCAGCCACGTGTGCACGGCCTCCTTGCGCACGCCGCGCGGCCATAAACGGTCTACCAGCACCCGCGCTCCATCTGCCCGTGTTGCCTTCTCGTATACGCGTTTGACTGCGACCGTCATCGCCTTTGCTCTATTATTGTACGTTCCCCAGGTGCATACCTTGCGCAGCCTACTCTTGCTCTGCTTTTCCGCCCTGCTGATCGCCTTGCTCACCGCCTGCGATGTGCAGCGCCGCAAAACCGACGCCGAACTCGGCCTCAATCCGCAACAGGCCGCCGGCCGCCGCGTCTTCGATTATGATTGCGCCCGCTGCCACGAAGCTTACTCCTCCAAGGATCTGCAGGGTCCCAGCCTCGAACATATGTTCAAGAGGCAATATCTGCCCAGCGGTTTGCCCGCCAACGATGATCGCGTCACCGAGGTCGTCCAGTACGGCAAGACCCACATGCCCGCTTTCGGCAACGTCCTCACCCCCCAGCAGATCAAGGACCTCCTCGCCTACCTTCACACCCTCTAGATATGTGTGTAGGGACACCCGCCTCGCCTGTCCGATTTTGCTTGTGTGGGGACAGCCGCCTCGCCTGTCCGGGCGAGCGCAGCTCGCCTCCTGCCCTGCGCTTCCTTGTCATCCTGAGGCAGCGCTAGCCGCGCTCCCGAGGCTAGCGCGACGAAGGACCTATGCATTTGTCTGCATCTCTCTTCACCTGCAAATCCGGCTCTCCCGCCCTCCCATGTCGTAAAATAGCTTCTTAATGGCCTCTTCCGCCGAACTGGTCCAGATCACGCTTGCTCAACCGCGCCCTCAGCCCAAACCCCAATGGCTGCGCGCCCGCGCTCCCGTTGGAGACAACTACCACAATTTGAAGACTCTGGCCCGCGGCCTGGCCCTGCACACGGTTTGTGAATCGGCGCAATGTCCCAACATTGGCGAGTGCTGGAACCATCGCACCGCCACTTTCATGTTGCTCGGCGACATCTGCACCCGTCGCTGCGGCTTCTGTGCCGTGCCTAAGGGCAAGCCCGGTCCCCTGGATTGGGATGAGCCCCGCCGCGTCGCCGAGGCCGTTGCCACTTTGGGTCTCAAACATGCTGTCGTCACCAGCGTCAACCGCGACGACGACAACCTGGGCGGCGCCCGCATCTTCGCTCAGACCATCACCGAGATCCGCCATCTTTCCCCTGCCTGCCGCGTCGAAGTCCTTATCCCCGATTTTCAGGGTCTCGACGAAGCTCTCAAAATCGTCCTCGCCGCCCGGCCCGACGTGCTCAATCACAATACGGAAACCGTACCCCGTCTCTACCGTGCCGTCCGCTCCGGCGCCCGCTACGAGCGCACTTTGCGGTTTTTGGAAAATGCCAAGAAGTTTTCGCCCGGCGTGGTTACCAAGTCAGGCGTCATGGTCGGACTCGGCGAAAGCATGCCCGAGTTGCTGGACGTCTTCCGCGACTTGGGCACCCGTGGCGTGGATCTTCTCACCGTCGGCCAGTATCTGCGCCCCTCCCGCGACCACCTGCCCATCGCCCGCTATTACTCCCCCGACGAATTTTTGTTCCTCAAGCAGGAAGCCTTGCGCTTCGGTTTTCGCCATGTCGAATCCGGGCCCCTGGTCCGCTCCAGCTATCACGCCCACGAACAGGCCGAAGCCACCAAAGCAGTCCCTGGCGTTTAATATTTGGGTACAGGCCTGAACTCCGCCTGTCGTTTCACCGAGTTCACCCCCAATCAGCACAGTTGGCGGCTTCAGCCGCTGAGGTACT
>DATGIY010000738.1:0-10912 GCA_035295475.1 Terriglobales bacterium | reverse complement strand
TGCGGGCGGGCCCAGTGCCGCCGCGCTTTGCCGGCACGGCGGGCGCCATTTCTGCGCCGAATCTCGAGCTCGGCAGTTGCCCGGTGCCTGGTGTCATTTACGGAATTTTTCCAGGTGCTTGCCCAGCACACGGGCGCAGTGTTCGACCAGATGCTGGTCATCCGCTCCGAAAGCGGCGGGGAAGTGGCTATCGATATCGAGCTCGCCCACCACTTTGCCGCGGACAAATACGGGCACCACGATTTCCGACTTGGTTTCAATCGAGCAGGCCAGATAGCGAGGATCGGAGGCGACGTCGTGCACCACTACCGTCTTGCCGCTGGAGGCGGCGGCCCCGCAAATGCCCTGATGGAGCGGAATACGGGTGTGCGGGGTCATGGCGCCGACGAACGGGCCCAGCACCAGCACAGGTGGCTCTCCGGGCTTGCTTTCCAGCATGTAGAAGCCGACCCAGTTGTACTTGAGCATGCGCTCGTTCAGCTTCTTCACGATGCCATGCATTAATTCGTCGGCGGTGAGCGCGGTGGCCGCCAAATGGTCAATCTCTTTCTTGACTGTTTCTACTTTGACGGTGGCAGTGGGCATGGCTCTCATTAAACCACAGGCGGCGCGGCAGTCAGGTGGGCTGGTTGATGCGTCGAAGCGTCGTCGGCTGTGGAAAAATCTGGGGATGCAGGATGGCGGCGATGGCCTGCAGGCCCTGCAACAGCGTAGGCGCGGGCGTGTTGAGCCAGGGATCGGGAACACAGAACACGCGCCCCTCGCGGACGGCGTTCATTTCGCGCCAGCCGCGCTGCTGCACGATTTTTTCCAGCGGCACGCGGTCGCCGGCGCCACACCAGGCGGCGATGACAACGTCGGGATTACGCGCCAGGACCGCCTCGGCCGTGGTCTGCTGGCCGGGCTGGCCCACAAATTCGCCCCCGGCGGCTTGCACCAGTTCCGCTACCCAAGGCTGGGAAGAGATCAGCGGCTTGCCCCACTCTTCGCAGAACACTTGCGGCGAGCCGGAGGAATGAGCACGCACCTTTTCCCGCACGGCATCAATCGAGTTTTTCATGGAGTCAATCACATCCACGGCGTTTTCCGGCCGGCCAATCACGCCGGCGATCATGGCGATGTCGCGATAAATGTCGGCCAGGCTTTTGGGAGCGAGCCCAAGGAAAGGAATGCCGGCCTTGAGAATTTCGCCCACCGAGTCGAGCTGGTAGGGAACGGAGGCGATGACCAGGTCGGGTCGGGCGGCCAGGATTTCGGCGGACTTCGAGGTCCAGGAGTCAGCGACTAGCAGCCGGCCTGTGGAGATGCCGGGCAATACCTCTTCGCAATACTTGGTGCAGGCTACGAGGAGATCGCGCGCGCCCATGGCGTCCAGAATCACGCTGGCGCTGGGCTGCAGGCTGACGATACGCCGAGGGAAGTAGCTCACGCTTAGATTCTAATTCGCCGCGGATCAACGCAGACGTACGCGGATCGGTTTTGCGTCCTGGTTGGCGTGGTGGCCGCGCCAGGACACGAGCGAGATACATAGGTCCTTCAGTCGCGCTGCCCTCGCAGGCTCGGCCGCGCTTCTTTCGGGATGACGTGAAATGGGTTTTTGATCCGCGTTAATCGGCGGCGAAAGTTCAGGCGACGGGCGAAGGCAGCTGCGGTGCATCTGCCACCAAAAAGCGCTCCAGTTCGGCGGCTTCGGTTTGCGGCAACCGCTGCCAGCGGTGCTTGAAATAAGCCCAGGGTATGTGAAACAGGAGCACGCGCGGGCTGAACTTGGAGGAACTGTGGATGAAGCAGGAATGTGTGCACCAGCATTTGGCCTGTGGAATCGCGGCCACCTCCTGCTTCATTTGCCGGGAAGCCAGGGCGGCGCTCAAATCAAAGTCAAACTCCTGCAGCCGGCCCAGCTTGGGGCGCAGCTCGCAGGAGCGAAAGTGGCCGTCGTGATCGATCACGATGGTGCTTTCGCCTGCCGTACAGCGCATAGGCCAAGCCTTTTTGTTGTAATGATTTTGCTCGTGCAGTTGAAAGTGAAGCTTGATGTTGCCCAGATAGAAGGCGCGGGCCAACTGCCGAGCCGCCCCCGGCAGGTGATCGAACAGGCGGTCGGCATAGCGCTCGTGAAACCACATCAGCTGGCGGTGCAGGCGGCGTAGTTCCGCGGGCTCCAGCTTCTTCAACGCGGTATCCATCGGATCGCCGCGAATGATCTCGAAGTAATGGGCGTCCGAAGCTGTTTCCCGCATCATCTTCAGCCCCAGCTCGACCAGTTCTTGGTAATTTTCGGCGGTGATGCAGGTAACCACGTTGCGGCGCAGGCGGCGCACACCCTGCCAGCGCGCGGCGGCCAGATTGATGGTAGCGAGGGTCTTCTGAAAATTGTTGGGCACACCGCGAATCGCGTCGTGAGTGTTGGCCAGGCCATCCAGGGAAAAATTCAGATCGATGACCAGATCCGGACAGCACTCCAACAAATAATCGATGACGGAAATAGTCTGCGCCGGCAACAGGCCGTTGGTGGGCAGGTTGATGGCGCGAATTTCATTTTGGCGATAAAAAAGCTCGATAATCTCCGCCAGATCCTTGCGCAGGAACGGTTCGCCGCCGGAAATCCAGAGTTTGTGAAACCGAGGCGCAGTCGCGCTGATGCGGGCCAGCTGCTCGAACGTGAGATCGCGGCCCTGGTTCAGCTCCTCCCAATAAAAGCAGGTACGGCAGAGAGAGTTGCAGGTGGAAGTGACGAACAGGAACACGCTCTCCAGCTGCAGCGGACGGAAGATGCCTCGCGCGTACTGAAGGTAGTTGAACCCCACAGGGAAATTATATCTTGCTGCGAGAAAGAACCGCTTTCGCCGCAGATGATCACGGATTAGCGCAGGTCCAGCCAGCACATTCCGAAATGTGTTGCATTGCCAACTGGCGGTGGGTGCCTTCCTACACGCGAGATCCCTCGAGGCTGAAGCCCCTCGGGATGACTCCCGTCAGTGTATTTTCGTGTTCCGGTCGGCGTCATGCTGAGGTCCTTCAGGCCCGAAGCATCTCGCGTGCAGCATCGTGATCCCAAGAATCCGCGTTCCTTGGCGTTAATCGGCGGCGGGAAGTTTCTTGAGCAGCGCCTTGAGCGCATCCATTGCCAGCTGGCCGGCGTGGTCGGAGGCGGGGGGCAGGCCTCCCGTGGCGGCCAGCAGCTGCTCGCGGCGAAGCTGACGGGCTTCGGCCAGAGAGCGTCCTTTGATCAATTCGGTGAGCAGGGAAGCGCAGGCCATGGAGGGCACGCAGCCCTTGGCGCGAAAACGGATGTCGACAATTCGGCCCTCAGCCAATTTGGCAGTGAGACGCAGAATGTCGCCGCAAGCGGGATTCTCCACCTGCACACTGGCGTCCGCGTCCGGCACTTCACCGGCGTTGCGCGGATGCTCGAAGTGGTCCAGCACCTGGGCGGAGTACATGCGGACATTCTAATCAGCGGAGGAAGTCAGCGGCACGTGGGCAGCTCGCGGCGCCACGGCGGGAACGAACAGGACCAGGATTCCGGATGTAGCCATGCAGACCACCATCAGCGCCAGGCCGGGGGCAAACGACCCAGTGTGCTTGTGCAGATAGCCGAGCGCGAAAGGGCCGACGAATCCTGCCAAGCTTCCCAGGCAGTTGATCATTCCCACTGAAGCTGCCGCTCCGGATTCGCTGAGCAACTCCGTGGGCATCGCCCAAAACGGCGAAAGCAGGGCAATGACGCTGATTCCTACCAGCGTAAACAGCGCCAGCGAGAGCACCGTCGAGCCATGCAGGACTATGAGCGCCAGCAGGGCAATGACTCCCAAGAACAGTGGAGCCGCCACGTGCCAGCGCCGCTCCAGAGTACGATCGGAGTGCCAGCCGTTGATCTGCAAGGCAATAAAGCCCGCCAGATAGGGGAGCGCCCCGAGCAAGCCCACCCGTGCGTCGGAAAGCCCGGAAAGCTGCTTCAACATGGTCGGAAACCAGAAAATAAAGCTGTAGAACCCGATGTACTGCAGAAAATTGACCGCGGTCAGAAGAAGCACGGGGCGATAGCGGAGCGCCTGCCAGATGCTGAAAGAATGCACCGCTGATTTGGAAGCCTTCTCCTGCTGCAGTTGGTGCGCGATCCAGGCACGCTCCTCCGGATCCAGCCAGGAAGCCTCACGCGGCCAATCGCAAAGCAGGAAAAAAGTCGCCGCGCCCAGCACGACCGCCGGCATGCCTTCCAGAACAAACAGCCAGCGCCAGCCTTCGACCCGCAACCAGTGCTGCTCCACGATCCAGCCGGCCAGTGGCGATCCCAGGACAAACGACAGTGGGATGGCGGCCATGAAGTTGCCGGTCGCCTTGGCGCGATCTTCGCGAATGAACCAGTGGCTGACGTAAATGATGATGCCGGGAAAAAAGCCGGCTTCCGCCGCGCCCAGCAGGAAACGTGCGCCGTAGAGCTGGCCGGCAGTATGCACGGCCGCGGTCAGGACAGTGAACGCGCCCCATACGATCATGATGGCCGCGATCCAGCGGCGGGCGCTCCAGCGCTCCACCAGCAGCGCCCCAGGAATCTGCAGTCCCAGATAGCCGATGAAGAAGATACCGGCGCCAATGCCAAAGATCTGGTCAGTGAAGTGCAGGTCGCGGATCATCTCCAGCGCGGCGTAGGCGAGGTTGGTGCGGTCGAGATAATTAGCGATGTAGAGAACGAACAGGAAGGGAAGCAGGCGGCGCGCAATGCGGCGGCGGGCTCGGTCAGCCACACCCGGGGCGACAGACGATGCTTGCGCGCGTGGAGCGGGGGGCATGGGGAAGCAGGCCGTCCCATTTGTAATTGACTAATTCGTAATTTGCAATTCTTCCTTCTCTACGGCCTCGAAAATTACAAATTGCCAAATTACGAACTCCTGAGACTATCGGGAAAGTACACGGTCCACTTATTTTGGCGCGCAAACTGCTCGAAATCCGCAGTGGGGTTAATGGCGAAGGGGTGGCGGGCCATTTGCAGCATCTCGGCGTCCCAACGGGTATTGCCGAAGGCGGCGTCCACGGAACCGCCGATCTTGTCGCGGATAGCTACCGCCTTGCCGGGTCCACTGGGCACGCGAATCAGGCGGTCGGTGATCACGCCGTTCTCCACCGCCACCTCGGCGGCCAAAATCCGCTCCCGCGGAATTCCAAAACGGCGCATGGCCACGCGAATGATCCACTGATTGCTGGAGGAGACGGCCCAAACTTGCGATCCCTGCTGTTGCAGGCGGCCCACCAGGGCGCGCATCTCGGGAAATATCCAGGGATCGATACGGGGAGCAAAATACTCCTCCGCCGCGCGCTCCAGTACCTCGTCGCGCAGGCCGGCGTGGATGGTGACCATTTCGCCGCACATGACTTCTTCCGCCACCTGGCCGGCCTTGTACTCGTCATAGCGGGCGCGCACCCAGGACGCCACGTCGGGAGCGATCAGACCGCGCTCCAGTTCCCAGCGCAGAAAGCCTTCCCCAGCATCGGGAGACCAAAGCGTGCCGTCGCAATCGAAGACCGCAACCTTGGGGGCCAGCCGCAAAACGGAAGCCAGAAATCCGGCGGCCCGCTCAGGCATGTTGGAGACGGGCATAATCTTCGGGAGTGTCCACGTTCAGGGTAACGTGCGGGTCTTGCACCGGCAGGTACAAGATGCGGTCCTGATGCTGGTGCTCAATTTCGCGGGCACTGGCGGCGACGGGCGCCCGCAGGAAAGCTTCCATCATTTCCCGCCCGATCAGAACGGGATGGCCGTGCTTTTCGCCGTACTGCGGGATCACAGCCCATTTCTCGCGCGAAATTGCGTCAATGAAAGCGATGCGCAATTGCGTCATGGTGTCGCTGCGCACCGGCGGGCGGTCCACCAGCGTGATGACCGCGGCGTCCCGGCCACGGTTCAGCACTTCGCGCAGGCCCGCTTGCAGAGAGCTGAATTGGCCCTGCTCGGGGGCAGGATTGACGATCAGGAAGGCGCTGCTGGCATAGACGAGCGGCGCCAGGTTGGGAGCGTTCTTGCCCGCCACCACCAGCACCATGTCGGTGTGGGCTTCCAGCAGATGAATATTGGCGGAAAGGAAAGTTTCCGTGCGGGCGATGCGCGGCTCCGGCGGTTGCGGCGGCCAAGGCAGCAGCGCCTTGTCGCGTCCCATGCGCGACGATTCGCCGGCCGCCAGGATCACGCCGCAGAAACTGGGAGCACGCGCCATGAGGGCAAGATACCACGACCTACGCGCTCACGAAATCCTGCGCGGGATATTGCCCGCCTCGGGGCCGCGTCCCACATTTGTCCGCTCCCGACTGGGAAAATGCGCGAAAAGTTGAGCTGGCGGGCAAATGTGGGGCACCGGTTGACTCCCTTAGGCGATCAGAAGCCGCCTTCGTCGGCCGAGGGCCCATAGATAGCCGGCACAGGAAGGTTGTTCAGCCGCAGATAGACGCCCAACTGGGCACGATGATGGATCAGATGATTCATCACGAAGCCGCGGATCACGGCCACCTTGGGAAGGGTCATGGTCACTTTGCCGTTATTCAGCAACGACCAGGGCTTCATCAGTTCGCCATCGCTGGCGGCGGCCAGGACGGCGCGACCATCCTTGACGTTCTTGTCGAATTCCGCCAGCAACTCTTTGTTGGTTTTGGGAGTTGGCGGCGGCTCCATCTGCTTGCCGCCGGGGGCCAAATCCAGAGAATCCTCCTTGATCGTGAACGCCAGCCAGCCAGGAATATTGGCCAAATGGCCAGCTAGCGCACCCATGGCGCTGGACTTTTCGTGGGGTTTCCAGGAGAACTTACTATCGGGGACACGCTCCAGGGTTTTGCGAGTGTTGGCCATTTCCTGATCAAATTCGGGGAGAAGCGCTGCGCTAATTGCCATAAATTCCTCCAAAAATCATTTCTTACCGTTGCCGGCAGGCAAGCAATATAGGCGAACAAAAGACGAAAGTCAAACCTGTCGGTTGTAATTGAGCAATTTGCAATTTGCAAATTGGTCCGGCAAAGGTGGTCAATTTACAGATTACCAATTACCAAATTACAAATTTCGGGCTAGGAGGCCCCATTCGCATTTTCAGCGCTGGCTGGCGTCGCCCGTCTTCACGCGCTGGGTGAAGCTCGCCGACTGACCGCGCGGGATGCTGAGCGATTTCCAGCGGGCGTGCTGAAAGTGTTTGGCCAGAAACACAATCTGCCCGATGTGGTAGGCATAGTGAGTCAGCTGGCGATTGATGGCCTGGGTGACGGAATGCGCTTCCCCGCGGATCATCACCTTGCGCTCGAGGTCGGCGGCCGACAGGGGCTCAAGGGCGGAGAAGAGGCGGCTCCAGCCTTCTTCCCACTGTTTCATCAGCTCCGCGCGCGTCGGCGGCGGCTCCACGAATTCGCTGTCGCGCTGGCGGTCTGGTTTTTCGCCATCGCTGGTCAGGAAGTCGGTCCAGCGGGAGCGCATGTTGCCGACCATGTGCTTGACGATCTGGGCGATGGAATTCATCTCCGGATCGAGAACCGCGGTCAGCTGCTGGTCGCTTACCTGTTCCATCGCTCCTTCCGCCATTCTCTTGTAGTAGCGAAAAAGGGAGAGCGAATCCTCGAGATGATCAGTAGTGAACTTGAGCGCCATGGCGATCAATTATACGGGTGGTGGGGGGCGCGTGGAGAGATTCGGTCCTGGCACTCTTATTGGTAATTGACCAATTTGCAATTTGTAAATTTAGCTGCTCTACGAACCGCCGAGCGCCACAAACGATCTCACAAATCACAAATTACAAATTGCAAAATTACAAATTGATGTCAGCCCTTCTGCAGACCGGCTTCGCTTCCGGCGGGTGTGTCGGCCTCGGCGGCTTGCTTGCGCACGTAGCGCAGGTGGGGCAGGGTCGCCTCACTGTGGCGGCGAAGGGCGATCAGTTCGGCGGTAATGGATACGGCGATCTCTTCCGGAGTGACCGCGCCAATGTCGAGGCCCACCGGGGAGTGCACGCGATCGAACAGCTCCGGCGAGAGCCCTTCCTTTTCCAGTTCGCGATAAATGGCGATAACCTTGCGCTTGGAGCCGATCATGCCGATGTAGCGCGCCGGCGTCTGCACCGCCCAGCGCAGCACGCGCATGTCGTCGCGGTGCCCGCGGGTCACGATCACGATGTAGGCAGACTCGTTGGGCGCCAGCTTGGCCATGGTCTGGTCGAAATCTTCGGAGTAGATTTCGCGCGCCTCGGGAAAACGTTCGCGGTTGGCGTAGGTTTCGCGGTCATCGACAACAATCACGTCGAAGCCGGCATTGTGCGCTACTTTGTAGAGATTCACGGCCACGTGCCCGGCGCCGAACAGGTAGAGCACGGGGACCGGCAGCACCGGTTCGATGAAAATGTCCAGCGTGCCGCCGCACACCAGCCCGGTGTCATACTTGGGATTCTGATTGAGATTGAAGGTCAGGGTACGCGGCTTTTCCTCTTCCATGACCTCGCGGGCGGCCTGCCAGACGTCGGCTTCCACACAGCCGCCTCCGATGGTGCCCACGATAGAGCCGTCGTCGCGCACCAGCATTTTGGCGGTGCGGAAGGAGGGAATGGAGCCGCGCACGCTCACGATAGTGGCCACCGCGCCTCGCCGGCCGTCCCGGCGCAACTTGACGATCTCCTCGTAGATGTCCATCTGCGGCCTTGATTATTGGATGCGGCAGGCGGGCAAGTCAAATTACCGGAAAATCGGCTGTCGGCCTTCGGTCGTCGGCTATCGACTGCTGATGGGTATGCCGAGAGCCGATGGCAAAAACTGGGTACTGAGTACCGAGTACTGTCTTTATGTTAGTTTGTTTAGTTTTCTATTCAGTTCCAAGCCAGCAGGAGGAACGCGCTCATGCATGCCATTCGCTTTCATCAATATGGCGGTCCGGAAGTTCTGAAATACGAAGAAGTGCCCGATCCCAAGCCGCGCAAGGACCAGGTGCTGGTGCGGGTAAAGGCCTGTGCCATGAACCACCTCGACCTGTGGGTGCGCATGGGCATCACCAAATCGCCGCTGCCGCATATTCCCGGCAGCGATGTGGCGGGCGAGATTGTGGAAACGGGCGAATACGTCACCGGGCTCAAGACCGGACAACGCGTGCTGCTGACGCCAATGACGTTTTGCAATCATTGCCCCAAATGCGTTCACGGCCTGCAAAACCAGTGCCCGCAGTTCAGCGTGCTAGGCAACGCCAACGACGGTGGCGACTGCGAGCTCATTGCCGTGCAGCAGGTCAATGTGATTCCCATACCTGACAGCCTGAGCTTTGAGCAGGCGGCCAGCGTGCCGCTGGTGTTTCTGACTGCCTGGCACATGCTGACCGGCCGGGCCGCCATCCGGCCGGGTATGACCGTGCTGGTGCTGGGCGGGAATTCGGGCGTAGGGATTGCCGCCATTCAGATTGCCAAGCTGTTCAACACCACGGTGATCGCCACCGCCGGCAACGAGAAGAAGCTGGAGCGTGCCCGCAGCCTGGGTGCTGACCACGTCATCGACCACTACAAACAGAAGATTTCCGATGAGGTCAGGCGGATCACCGGCGGCCAGGGCGTGGACATTGTCGTGGAGCACGTGGGCAAGGCGACATTTCCGGAGAGCCTGAAGTCGCTGAAGCCGGCGGGCACGCTGGTCACCTGCGGCGCCACCACGGGCGGCGATGTAGGCATCGACTTGCGTTTCTTCTTCTCCCGTCAGCTGGCGGTGCTGGGCTCCTACATGGGCACGATTGGCGAGCTGCATGACGTGCTGCAATTCGTCTTCAGCGGCAAGCTGAAGCCGGTGGTGGACTCGACTTTCCCGCTCAAAGAGGCGCGTGCCGCTCACGAGCGCATGGAGAAGAGCGAGATGTTTGGGAAGATCGTCCTAACGCCCTAGTCGCTGGCTATTGCTTGTTAGCTGTTGGCCTTAGGCTATCGGCTCTCGGCCTCAACTTCGGTGGAACGCCGGCGTCATCCTGAGGTCCTTCAGGTCCGGAGGATCGCGTGCAGCGCCTCAAGCTCAGTCAGTTAGACAGGCGTCGACCGTGGGCCGTCAGCCGTCGACCGTCAGCCGCCGACCGTGGGCCGTCAGCCGCCGACCGTGGGCCGTCAGCCGTCGACTATAATGTAGAAGACATGAATGGCGAACAGCGTTTCGAAAACCTGGTAGGCAGCGAGCACGATTCAGCTAAGGTGCGGGAAGTCGCCTTTGGGGAGGCCCAGCCGGAAGGGTTGATCCTGACCACGCTCGACCACGCGGTCAATTGGGTGCGCAAGAATTCTATCTGGCCCATGACCTTTGGCCTGGCCTGCTGCGCCATCGAAATGATGGCCATGGGCGCTTCGCGATTTGATATTGCACGTTTCGGCGCGGAGGTGTTTCGTCCCTCCCCGCGGCAATCGGATCTGATGATTATTGCCGGCCGAGTATCGCAGAAGATGGCCCCGGTCATCCGCCAGCTTTGGGAGCAGATGCCGGAACCTAAGTGGGTCATCTCCATGGGTGCCTGCGCCACCTCCGGCGGCGTGTTCAACAACTACGCGCTGGTGCAGGGCGTGAATCAGGTTATTCCCGTCGATGTGTACGTGCCCGGATGTCCGCCGCGCCCCGAGCAACTCATCTATGCCATCACCCTACTGCAGCAGAAAATCATGAACGACCGTGGCTCGTTCAAGCGCGCGCTGAATCTGGGCTAGCTGCCTGGCTGAGTAGCTTCCCAGCTGACTAGCCGAAGCGTGTACTAGCCCTCCAGGGCCAGATGGCGAGCTAGTCAGCTCGTCAGCTACCCCAGGCAGCAGAACACCTCTCCAGACGCATCCCATACCCGAGAAGCAGCCCAGCGCTGCTGCCGGGATTTCTATGCGTGTTGGTAAACATCGGTTCCTTATCGCCGTATTGGCTATGGCTGCGGGTGCACTGACTGCCTACG
>DATGIY010000737.1:0-7727 GCA_035295475.1 Terriglobales bacterium | reverse complement strand
CGGGCACAATTTTCGTTCTGACCCCTTCCAGCTCAGCCGGGAACGCCCCGGGCGGGGTCGTGGATTTCACATAAATGACTACGGCCCCGCGTCCCGGCTCGTCTTGGCTGCCGCCGGGCGCGATGCCGGCCACCGCCGGGTTGGCCATGAGCTGGGTGGCATATCGGTTGGAAACCTGAAGGGCGCGGGCCAGTTCCGCGGGCGGCAGAGACGTACTGGCCAGGGCGTTGGCTGGGGCCGCCGTTCCTCCGACGGGACAGACGATGGAGTGTTCCGCCCCGCCAACAATCGTAGGCAGGTTCCCCTTGCTGTCCTTCAGCGCGCTGAGCACGTCCCCGATGGGATTGCCCACCGTGCTGTTGCTGTCACCCCCATATAAAAGCGCCACGGGCTGCGCCGTGTTGGCGTTCACGATGAGTGATCCGGAGTCTCCCGCCGCGCTGAAACTTCCGCCATTCACTACTACCTGATTATCGAACTCCACCGTGAACGAAGTACCGCCGCTGCAGCTCGTGGAGTAAGCGATATCCACGTTCGTGTTGATGGAGCTGATGCTGGAGCAGGTCAGGCCGGAGCTGCGCCCGGCTTTCGCCACTGCCATGCCCACTGCGGGCGCAATCGTCGTACTGGCCGGAGGCGCGGCATTGGGCACATTAGGCGTGGAACTGGCTGTACCCAGCTCCAGGATGTTGCCCGAGGTATCCACCGCGCCCGGTATTATCTGCGCAATGGCCGCATCGACTGTGCCGATTTTGGGGGCCGTGCTCGTCCCGCCCTGCGGCAAATTCACGAAATCAGTTAAGGTGGCGACCGTCGTGCTTGGCGTGCAATTACTATCCACCAACCCGGGCTGGGTGATCGGATCAACCCCTTTTTTTCCCTGGTCGGAGCGGGCGAGCACGTGGTTGTTGCTAAGAATGTAAAAGGTGCCCCCGCGTTCGACCAGAGATCCCAGAGTTCCCGAGCAGCAGGTAATGGTATTTCCGCTGGTGGTGCTGTCCAGGCTGTCGCCGCCGGAGGTTCCCAGCTTGATGGGAAGGCTCTGCTTCGCTTGGTTGGTGCTGCCGGCCGGCTGACCGATGGTCACAACCGCGGTGGCCGATTTGGTCGAATCAGCTTGCGAAATAGCGACTACATTGACGCTGGGCGGGTTGGGCTCCTTGGCTGGCGCGGTGTACACTCCTGCGGCGGTAATTGTCCCTACTGTGGCGTTGCCGCCAGTGGTCTTATTGACCTGCCAGGTGACGGCGGTATCGGTTGTATTCGTAACTGTCGCGGTAAACGTCTGGGCGGCGCTGGGCGCCAGCGTGACGGAAGCGGGCGAGATGCTTATTGCCACAGCTGGAGGCGGAGGAGGCGGCGTCGATCCACCTCCGCAACCCGCCAGCGGCAACGCGGCCATAACGGCAATCAGGTACAGATGACCCTTCATCCGAACCTCCCCCACAAGGGCGCGCACACACTTAGACGCTAAATTCCGCGACAGTGTCTCTGAAATTTTGAGCAAACTTCTGTTCACGCTTTAGCGGATAGCCCCGTATTTGCGGGTATGGAACGAGTTACGTGGGCGCGTGCCCTGATTATTGGCCAGCTGATCCGGGTCCGTCAACGGCACCCGAGGTTACTTTCGGAACCTGCCTTGCCGAAGAATCGTGACCGCAAACAGGCATCGCGAGCAAGTCCATGCCCGCCATCGTGCGGGATATCCGCATTGGTTTACATCAGCTACGCGGCGGCAATGGGGGCGCCGGCGGAAAATTTCAATACCTTGGGTCCTACCAGCCGGGCAAAGTCTTCATACGCCAGCCGCAACAGCTCGGTGTGGGACCCGGCATTGAAAACAATCTCCCGGTCGCGGGTAACGCTCTCCTCGACCAGCACGGGAATGCCGTAAAGATTGCCAAACGGAGGCATGGCTCCCGTTTCGCAGCCGGGAAAGGCATCCTTGAATTCCGCCTCGCTGGCCAGCGCCACGGTTTTCGCCCCCGCCGCCTCCCGCAACAGCCGCAAATCGATCCGGTGCGAGGCAGGGATTACGGCCATGACCAGGAACCCGTCCATTTTCACCACCACAGTTTTGGCTACTTCCTTGCCCGAAATGTGGGTCATGGCGGCTATGCCCTGCGCCGTATATGCGGGAAGGTGAACGATAGTCTCATAGTGGACGCCGTTGCGATCCAGTAATTCCTTCAGCTTTTGTAGTGGCATGGGTCGCTCCTTGTGGCCGCCGTTGACGATTGCGTCAGCAGGGCGGCCATTTGCTCATCACTCACTTGCTCAAAATTTACGTACCACTGTCCCACGGTGAAGAAGATCTCGGGTGTGGCCAGGCATACCACCTGATCAGCCAGCACTTCCAGTTCGCGGCACGTGGACCGCGGAGCCACCGGCACCGCGATCACAATCTTTTCCGCCCACAAGGAGCGCAGGGCGGGAACGGCGGCCTTCATGGTTGCGCCGGTGGCGATGCCGTCGTCTACCACGATGACCGTGCTCCCCTCGATAGTCTGCGGCGGCAGGTTACGCCGGTAAAGGTCTTCGCTCTGCCGCCGCACCTGCTCCTCGCGGGCGGCGATGGCGGCAACCGTTTCCGCCGAAATTTCCAGGCCGTCAATAATCTCCTGCTGCAGAATGCAAACCCCGCCGGGAGCCACCGCGCCGATGGCCAGCTCAGGGTTGCCAGGCGCCCCCAGTTTCCGCACCACAAAAATATCCAGCGGTGCGGCCAGGGCCAGGGCTACCTCATAGCCCACCGGCACGCCGCCGCGAGGCAAAGCCAGAACCAGCAGATTCTCCCGGCCGGCGTAATCGGAAAGAGCGCGTCCCAACCGCTCGCCAGCTTCCTTGCGGTCGCGAAAGGGAAGCATGGTCCTCTCTGTTTCCCACCACATCTCACACCCTGGCGGCGCCCGCCGCTCTTCTCTTACTGCTGAATCAGTAATAGCTTGCCTTCACGATCGCGAATGAAGAAGCTTTCATTGCCACGGGTGATTTCGCGCGCGATCAGCGAGTCTTGCCCCTGCAGGCGTATCTTCGAACCCAGCACCTCAATCTTGTCCCCGGGAGCGAAGCTGAATTTCTGGCTGCGCATGACACGCGCCGGCGCCAGATGCACCTGCACCAGGCCGCTGGAGGTCTGCAGGCGCAAGTGCCGGCCGATTTCACTTTCGCTCACCGGGCAGGTGAAATCTTCAACCGCGCGCACCTCGCCTTGCAGCGTAGTCTCGGTGGCGATGTTGTAGAGTGCCGCTCCCTGCTCGGTGGGGCCGCGGGGCTTCACCCCGAACGTCAGCAGCAGCACGGCGATGACCGCAACGGACAGGATGGTGCCCAGGAGCAGGCTGAAAGGCTTCATACGCCCCCTTTCCGCGCACGCAGTTCCTGACGACTGCGCTGCCGGGAACGGCGTCGCCGGGGCAGCATGGATTACCGCCCCTTTTTTAGCCTAGGCCCGGGCCCGCACGTCGGCTGTGATGGGGGTCACGTGGATGTGCTGCAAGGCGGCACTTAGCATTTAGCAATTAGCTTGGCCAGGGGCGATTCCTGTAATCCAACCGAACTGAAGGCCAAGTGCCGACGGCCAAATGCTAATTGCTGAGCTCAGTCCCCCACCTGCTGGGAATGTTGCGCCAGGGCTGGTTCCTGCAGGGCGCGCTGGGCAAAAGACCGGCGGGAGCGGCGGCCCAGCAGATTCTGCAGGGAATCCATGTAGGTATAAAACACCGGGGTCAGGTAGAGAGTGACAATCTGGGCAAACACCAGCCCGCCAACTACGGACAAGCCCAGGGGCCGGCGCGCGTCCGCGCCCGCGCCCATGCCCAAAGCGATAGGCAGCGTGCCCATGATCGCGGCCATGGTGGTCATCATGATGGGACGGAAGCGAATCAGGCACCCCTGATAAGCCGCCTCGGCTGGGGTGCGCCCGCCCGTGCGTTCCAGTTCCAAAGCAAAATCCACCACCATGATGGCGTTCTTCTTCACAATGCCGATCAGCATGATGATGCCCACAAAGCCAAACAGATCGAGCTGCATGTGGAACGCCATCAGCGTGAGCAAGGCTCCGAATGCGGCTGCGGGCAGGCCGGAAAGAATGGTCAGCGGGTGGATGAAACTTTCATACAGAATTCCCAGCACGATGTAGATCACCAGGATGGCCATACCCAGCAGCATGCCCAAGCCGTTCAATGACTGCTGAAAAGCCTGCGCGCTGCCCTGGAAACTGGTCGCGATAGTAATGGGCAGGGTATTGGCCGCGAGCCGGGAAATTTCATTGACCGCATCGCCGATGGCCACGCCCGGTTGCAGGTTAAAGGAGATCGTCACCGAAGGCAGCTGGCCCATATGGTTGACGGTCAGCGGTCCCAGGTTGGTCACCAGTTTGGCTACCGTGTTGAGCGACACCAGCTGGCCGTTGGCGCAGCGGATGTACAGATACGAGAGCATCTGGGGATCGCGCTGGTATTTGTCTTCCAGCTCCATCACTACCCAGTACTCGTTATTGGGGGCGTAAATGGTCGAAATCTGGCGCTGTCCGTAAGCGGTGTAGAGCGCGTCTTCGATTTGCTGCGGCGTTACGCCCAGGGCGGAAGCTTTGTCGCGATCGATCACCACGTTCGCCTGGGGATTCTTGATCTGCAGATCGGTAGTCACGTCCTGCAGCCCCGGCAGGAGCTTCATTTTTGCCGCAATCTCCTGCGCATATTTGTAGAGTTGGTCGGTCTCCGGACTCACCAGCGTGTACTGGTACAAGCTCTTGGTGAGTTGCCCGCCAATGCGGATAGATGGCGGATTCTGCAGATACACGCGAACCCCGGTTACGGTATCGAGCTTGGGCTGCAGCTCCTGCATGATGTCGGAGATGCCCATATGGTGCTCGAACAAGGGGCGAATCGCGTGCACCGCCCAGCCCAGCACGGGCGTCTTTCCGTAGTCGCCGTCCAGACGGTCGTAAAGAGCGTTTTTCGTATAGGGGCGCTTCGATAGATCTTTTAGATGGATGTACATGCGCCCGATGTTCAGGCCAGAAGTGCCGTTATCGCTGACGCTGGAGAAGAACTGCAACGTGTTGGGGTCATCCCAGATAATGCGGTTGAGCTTCTCCTGGTGCTGCTTCATCGCATCGAAGGAAATTCCTTGCAGGGCTTCGCTGAAGCCCACAATTTCCGCGGTATCTTCTTCCGGCAAAAAGCCTTTGGGAATCACCCAGAACTGCCAGGCGGTAGCCACCAGCAGGCCCAGCCCGACCACCATCACGGTGATGCGGTGGCGCATGGCCCACTGCAGGGTGACCTCGTACCAGCGCAGGCTGCCATCGAACACGCGCTCCAGCGCGTTGTAGGTGCGTCCGTGGCGCTCGCCCAGATGAGGCCGCAGAAAACGGCTGCACAGCATGGGCGTCAGGCTGAGCGAAACCACGCCCGACACCAGGATGGCGGAGATGATCACCACCGCGAATTCGTGCAGCAGCCGCCCCAGAATGCCGCCCATGAAGAATACGGGCAGAAATACGGCGGCCAGCGAGATGGTCATGGAGACGATGGTGAATCCGATCTCGCGCGAGCCGCTGAGGGCCGCTTCGAACACACCTTCGCCCTGTTCCATATGGCGGACGATGTTTTCCAGCATCACGATGGCGTCGTCCACCACAAAGCCCACGGAGAGCGTCAGCGCCAACAGCGATAAGTTATCTTCCGTGTAGCCCAGCAGGTACATCACGGCAAAGGTGCCGATAATCGACATCGGCAGCGCCAGGCTGGGTATGACGGTCGCGGACAGGTTGCGCAGGAACAGGAAAATGACCAGCACCACCAGGATGATGGCGAGGAACAAGCTGAACTTTACGTCATCGACCGACTGCTGAATCGAGATGGACTTGTCATACTCGGTGGTCAAGTACATCGCCGGCGGCATGATGGCGCGAAAGCGCGGCAGCAGCTTGTTGATGGCATTAACGATATCGATGGTGTTGGTGCCGGGCTGGCGCTGGACCGCCAGGATGATGCCGGGCACCGCGTTGATCCAGTTGGCGATCTTGGTGTCCTGGACGCTGTCATACACCTGGCCAATTTCGCTCAAGCGCACCGGCGAGCCGTTGCGATACGCGACGATCAGCGGCTTGTAGAGCGCCGCCTTGGTGAGCTGCCCGTTGGCGTACACGGTGAACGCTTTGTTCGCGCCATACATCGTCCCCGTGGGCAGGTTGACATTGCTGTTTTCCACCGCCTGCGCCACCTCGTTGATCCCGATCTCGCGGCTGGCCATGGCTTCCGGATCCAGGTCGATGCGCACCGCGTACTTCATGGAGCCGTAGATCTGTACCTGGGCCACGCCTTTCACCATGGAAATTTGTTCGCCAAGCAGCGTCTCGGCGTATTCATCCACCTGCGAAAGGGGAAGCGTGGGCGAGGTCAGGGCCAGGTAAAGAATGGGCTCGTCCGCGGGATTGACCTTGCGGTAGGTGGGAGGCGTGGGCATGCCCTGCGGCAGTTGGTTGGTGGCGGCGGTGATGGCGGTCTGTACGTCCTGGGCGGCGGCGTCGATGTTGCGCGTCAGATCGAACTGCAGCGTGATCTGGGTGGTGCCCATGGCGCTGGTCGAAGTCATCGAATCCAGGCCGGCGATGGTGGTGAACTGCTTCTCCAGCGGCGTGGCCACCGCCGAAGCCATGGTGTCCGGGCTCGCTCCGGGCAGGTTGGCGGAAACCGTGATGGTGGGGAAATCGACGTTGGGCAGATCGCTGACCGCAAGGTCGCGGTAGGCAACCAGGCCGAACAACAGGATGGCCAGCATCACCAGGCTGGTCATCACTGGCCGTCTTATGAAATGTTCGGCAACGCTCATTCGGATCCTAAGCCTTACAGCGTGTTCTTGATCGTGACCTTGACCCCGGGCACCAGGCGCACCTGGCCGTCGGTGACCACCGATTGTCCCGGCTGAATGTCATTGGCGGCGAGCACCGATTCGCCGTTGATGGTGCGCAGCACCTTCACCGGGCGGGAATCCACGGTCATGTCGGGTTTGACGAGAAACACATAATCACCCTGCTGCCCGGTCAGCACGGCTTGCGCCGGCACCACCACCGCATGCTCCTGCTGGGTAAGGCGCAGGACCACGTTGACGAATTCTCCCGGCCACAGCCGCAAACCGCTGTTGCTGAAGGTCGCCTTCAGCTTGATGTTGCCGGTGGAGGGATCTACCGTGTTGTCCACGAAGGTGAGATAGCCGGATTCCGCGCCCGAATTGTCGGAGGGAACCGCCTGCACCGGTAGCCGCCCTTTGGCCATATAGCTTTTGATTTGCGTCAGGTACTGCTGGGGAACATTGAAATCTACATACAGGGGAGAAACTTCGTTGATCACCACCAGCACGGGCACGTCGTTGGCCTTCACCACCGTCCCGGGATAAACCAATTGGCTGCCCGTACGACCGTTAATCGGGGCGTAAATGGAGCAATAGGCCACATTCAGCTTGGCGGTCTGGATGTTGGCTTCGTCGGCTTGCACCGCGGCTTGGGCGGCATCGAAGTTGGCCCGCTGCTGATCGTACTGCTCTTTGGGTACCACGCCCGCCTGCGAGAGCTTGCTGTATCGCTCCACCTCCACCCTGGCTAGTTCCGCGGCTGCCTTGTCCTTGGCCAGGTTGGCCTCCGCCTGCTTCAGCGCGGCCACGAACGGCCGGTCGTCCAGGCTGATCAGCAGGTCGCCTTGCTTCACGTATTGCCCCTGCTG
>DATGIY010000736.1:0-2953 GCA_035295475.1 Terriglobales bacterium | reverse complement strand
TTCCTGGTAGGCAAGCCTGACTTTATCAGCGCCTCTCCGCGTGTCCATGAGGTGACCGCGGCTGCCGATACGGAGAACCATGCCGCTTGGGGCGAGGTTGTGGCCTCGCTTTTTGCCACTGCTTGCGAAGGTCTGCCACGTCGATGGGGCTTCCAAGAAGCTGCATGGCGGATCGCGGCCGCCCGTTCCCTGAAAGATCCGTCCCGGAATCAGCCCCGCGGTTACACAAAATTGTCCCCCCGCGCTCAAGCAAAACCGGCGGCTCCATCCTGGGCCAAGGCCATAGCTCAGCATTCACCTTTTACTTCTACTGCTTCGCCGCTCGCATCAGTGCCAGCCTTGCTGCGAGATGACACCGTAGCAGCAGAACCTGATATACATCTGGAGAAGATAGGATGAAGAACCTTTTTGTCGGCAACTTGCCTCACAGTACGACGGAAGAAGAACTGCGGACATTGTTCGCTGCGCACGGTAATGTGGAGAAAGTCAGTCTGGTAACTGACCGTGAAACCGGCCGCTCGCGCGGTTTCGCGTTCGTGGAAATGAGCGATGCCGGCGAGGCCAGCAAGGCAATAGCCGCTCTGGACGGCAGTCAACTAGGTGGGCGCGCTTTGAAGGTAAACGAAGCTCGTCCCAAAGTGGAGCGCAGCTTTGGAGGCCAGGGTCGCCGGTCACATAGTTCCGGACGTGATGATTACCGCGGCCATGCGCGTCAGCCTCGCGAGCCTCGCTGGTAACCCGCTGTAAATCTGCAAGACCGGCGTGGTGCCGAGATGTTTTTCTGGGAGGAGTGTATGCCGGGTCGAGGTCGTTCAACTTTTAGCAAGCGGCAGAAAGAAATGTCGCGTCAAGAAAAGCGGCGGGAGAAAGCTGCCCGCAAGCAGCAACGAAAACTGGAGAAACAGGCGGGATTCCTGGGCCCTGTTCGCGATTCAACAACTCCCGAATCTCCCAGCCCGGATTTGTCCCCATCCCAGGGGACATCAGATCCCGACCTTTTCTCGGAAGGCAATTAGAGCCCGCGGACATTGGATCAGCTTGCGGGCTCGCGGCGGACGGAACCCCCTTGGCGGCGATCCCGCTGCAGTGCAGCTGGCCTGCGCCGGTTCCACGCTCTTATTGTTCGGGTAAACCCCAGTCACTCAGACGCCAAGCCCGCAATAGCTTCTCAGGCACGAACTTTTGACGCCAATTCTTCTCCACCCACTCGCGGAGCTGTGGCGAACTTGAGTACTGTTCGGGCTCCAGTTTTAATTTCTTCACTAGTTGCTCAAATTCAGATGGTATGGGGGGAAAAGAGTTCTCCCCTTGGAAGCCTTGTGTCCAGCCAGGGTTACCCCGTTTGTTTGGCATACCGCAATTAGATCATGAAATGAGGGGCATACCTGTGGTGAATTGTGCCGCTGTGTACGGCGGGTATCTAGTGTACCAATTGCCATGGCAAGGCCTTCGACACAGTCATGCGAGAGCATCCGCCCGAAGCAGCACACCTGCCGGAGGCGATTGCCCGCGGTTGCACAATGCGCAATATAGGCTCACTTGGCGTTTTGATCTGTCCTCATGCGGGGCTTGAGCTCGGACCCACCCGTGCAAATGAAATGAAAAGCCGCCAACTCTTTCACCCGAACGGGAAGAATTCGTTCTCGGGCTTAGGGAGTTCCGCCGAGCGATTGGCGGATTACAGAACTGCGGCAGTGCTGGTCCCGGCGGCGGCGAACACGTCGCCAGCCTCGGCTTCGGCGATGGGTATGAAGACCTGGACAACGTTGCCGTCGAATTGCGTTCCCGAGGATTGGCGCAGCCGGTAGACGGCTTCCTCATGGCCGAGGCCCTGGCGATAGCAGCGATGCGAGATCATGGCGTCATACGCGTCTATGACGGAAACGATGCGTGATACCAACGGTATGTCGTGACCCTTGAGATGAGCGGGATAGCCGCTGCCATTCACATTCTCATGATGGTGCAGGGCGTACAGGCTGGCCTGTTCTAGCCCGGGAACAAGGCGCAGGATCGACCAGCTATACTCGGGGTGCTTGTTCATCAGCGCCCGTTCCTCCGGGATGAGCGGGCCCGCCTTCTTGAGAATGGCGTCAGGTACGCCGATTTTTCCCAAGTCGTGGAGCAGGGCTGCGACCTCCACCTGGTACATGTGTTCTTCCGGGATGTTGAGGGCGCGGGCTACCCGGATGGCCCACTCCGCCAGACGCGTGCTGTGTACACCGGTGTTCAGATCCTTCAAATCGAGGAGTTGGTTGAAGGCGCAAATCAGGGAATTGCGGGATTCAGCCTGTTGTTCTTCCAGTTCCTTCACCCGCAGTTGAAGTGGAGCGTATAAACCGGGTGTCGAGTTCGCCAGATCCGCTATCAGCCGCACGCTTTGCATCGAATCGCCCACTAACGGCAGGATTGCACCGCCGAGTAAGTGTCAAGCCGGCCGTGGCCCAACTCAGAGTTGGAGATATTATCGGCATGAGCCAGGCCCGGAGCTATCTGGAAGGGAAGACAGCCACCATTTTGTCCCAGCATCATGGCAGCAGTTCCCGCCACCAGGGGCGTACTGAAAGAGGTGCCCCAGCCCGCCGCATAAGTGCCCCAGGGGTAGGTGGTCACAACCCCTTCACCGGGGGCCGCCAGCCATACCGGCGGGGCGCCGTAATTGGTGAACACCGACTGCAGGTCTTGGTTAGAGGTCGAAGCTACATCGATAACTCCCCTCAGACCACCGGGATAAACCACCGTCTGCTGCCCATCGTTCCCCGCAGATGCAACCGAAATGACGCCTCGCAGGTTCGCGTACTGAATGGCGGTGTTGAGTTCCTGCGAGTACACCGTGTAATCAAAGCTCAGGTTCAGAACGCGGGCGCCGTTCCTTACGGCGTAGTAGATGGCTCGCAGAATGTCGGAATCGTAGCCCGTGCCGTTCGCGCCGAAAGCCTTCAGAGGCATGATTTTG
>DATGIY010000735.1:0-3047 GCA_035295475.1 Terriglobales bacterium | reverse complement strand
CTCGCCCGGCCGTCCGAGCAACACGACAGCTGTGAATCCGATGGCTGTATGGTAGATCAGGCGGCGTAGGGTCAGCGTACCATGGGCAGAACGCAGCATGATGTCCCAGCGCAAGGCACGGCCGACGTATGTCAACAACATCAACAAGATGGAGACCCATAGCCAAGGCAGGTTTACCCGATAGAATGTGGCGATGAAGAGCTGCCACTCGAAGGGGGTATGGCTCAGACGGTAGATCAGTAAGGCCAGTAAAACGAAGCCAACCAGGGTCAGGATCAAGGCCCGGCGGGCCCAGCGTTGACCGGATTTCACGCCACCGCCCTAGGCCGCCAACTGGTACGCTGGACAAGACCCCTGTAGAATGTAAATCTTGGATTCAAGTGAACTTCTTATCATAGATCTTCGTTTTCTTAACTGGAAGCAGAGATATAGGAAGAAGTCATGGCCACGGTCGCAATCCCGGCAGCAAAATGGAACTGGGTAGGACCGTATCGACAGGGTCCGATGGCCAACAGCTTGGATGCTGATGCTCAACTCGTAGAGCGGTGCCTGCACGGCCAGGATGCAGCCTGGGAGGATCTCGTCAAGCTGCACACCCGGCGCGTTTACTCGATTTGCTATCGGTTCACAAACAGCGATTCCGAAGCTCAGGATCTGACGCAAGACGTCTTCATGCGCGTGTTCAAAAACCTGAAGAGTTTCCGGGCCGGAGAAGGTTTGTTCGTGGTATGGTTGACCAGATTAACGCGCAACCTGTTGATCGATCACTACCGGCGGACACGGTTGGAGCGTGCTACCGAGTCGCTGGACGATCAAGTGAAAGTGCTGGAGGAAACCGGGTCGAGAGCCGATGGGATGCTGGCTGGGCGTGAAGCCAGCGAGGTGCTGCAGGCGGCGCTGCAAAAGTTGTCGCCGGACCTGCGGGAGACGGTAATTTTGCGGGATCTGGAAGAATTGGAATATCGCGAGATCGCGCAGGTGTTAAACGTTCCGGAAGGAACGGTGAAGTCGCGGTTGAATCGGGGCCGGGCGGAACTGGCTCGGGTTCTGAGGCGGCACAAGGTTCGGATATGACGTGCGCTGAGCTGGAAATCCTGCTGTGCGACTACGTGGACGGAACACTCCGCGGTGAGGAGAGGTCCGCCCTCGAAAGCCACCTTGCCGGATGCAGCTCTTGCGCGGAGCTGGCCAAGGACGTAGCGGGCGTAACGGCGTTCATGGAGACAGTTGCGGCGTCGGAACCGCCGGCCGAGCTGCTCACGCGAATCCTGCATGAGCTGCCAGTGGCGCGGCCCGCCGAGAAACGTTCCTGGTGGCGGAATTTATTCGGCGGCTGGATCCATGGCGTGTTGCAGCCGCGCTACGTGATGGGCATGGCCATGACGGTACTTTCGTTTTCGATGATCGCCAAGTTTGCGCACATCGAGCCGCGGCAATTGCGGCCGTCGGACCTGGATCCGGTGAAGATCTGGGCCGGCATCGATGACCGCACGCACCGGATGTGGGACCGGGCGGTGAAGTATTACGAAAATCTGCGGGTGGTGATCGAAGTTCAGTCGCGTCTGAAGGAATGGACGGACCAGGAACAAGCTCAAAACGTGGAGGCGAACAAGCAAAGAGGGGAAAGCGGCAAGCAGAAGGCAGAAAGCAGCGGGCGAACAACGGAAAGCAGCGGGCAGAAGCCGGAAGCTGGAACAGACCAGAAAAAGAGGTAACTACTATGAATTGCATGAATCATCCAGAATCACCGGCCATTGCATATTGCAGGAGCTGTGGAAAGCCGCTCTGTGAAGCGTGCCGTCACATGGCTGATGGAATCATCTATTGCGCCGAACACGCGCCGGTTGAGGCAGCAGCCGCGCCCGGGCCCGTGGCAGCGCATCCGGCCGCGAGCGAATATTCTCCCTACACGGCGCCGGCTCCGCCGGCTGTGGCGGATCCCGGATCTTCCCCCGGGCTGGCATTTCTGCTGGGATTGATCCCTGGCGTGGGCGCCATCTACAACGGCCAGTACGTGAAGGGCCTGATCCACGTGATTATCCTGGGCCTGCTGATCAGCATTGTGAACAACGGCGACGCGTCTGCGGGGATGGAACCACTGTTCGGGATGATGATCGGCGTGTGGGTATTCTACATGGCGTTCGAAGCCTATCACACCGCCAGGAAGCGCCAGCTTGGACAGCCCGTGGACGAATTCTCGAGCCTGATCTCGATTCGAGGCAGCTCGTCGCAGTTTCCGATCGCGCCCATGATTCTGATCGCGATCGGGTTGGTGTTCCTGCTGAATACTCTGGATATCATCCGCATGAGCCAGGTGATCCGTTACTGGCCGATTGCATTGATCGCACTGGGCGTGTACATGCTGTACGAGCGCGTTTCCGCATCCACGCCTCACGGCGACTCGCGTCCGCCCGGGGCGCGGGAGGCGACCCATGAACGAAACTAGCGTCAATCTGATCCAAGCCATCCGTGGACCCATCATGCTGATGGCTCTGGGGAGCCTGGTGGCCATGGATTATTTCGGCATCTACGGATTCGGGCGGACCTGGCCGGTATTGATCATCCTGTTCGGTCTGCTGAAGCTGCTGGAGAGAATGGTAGTCCGACCAGAGCCCGCTTCCGACAGGCCGGGAGGGAGCGCCATATGAAACGCGGATCTGTCATCGGGCCGCTCATTCTGGTTGGCATCGGCGCGTTGTTTCTGATGCGCAACGTGTGGCCCGAAATTCCTCTGGTGGACATCATCTCCAAGTATTGGCCGTTCGTGCTGATCGCTTGGGGCGCATTGCGGCTGATCGAAATTCTGATGTGGGCGATCATGTCGAAGCCCATTCCGCGCAACGGCATTTCCGGCGGCGAATGGATGCTGGTGTTTCTGATTTGCATTGTCGGTGGATCGATGTACACGGCGCGGCACTACGCCACCTGGTTTCCAACCGGTCGCGCCTGGCACGGGATGGTGCTGGATGTCGGCGGCGACAATTATGACTTCACGCTCCCCGCGGTGGAAAAACCCTGCGCGAAGAACTGCAAGGTCCTGATTGAGA
>DATGIY010000734.1:0-5067 GCA_035295475.1 Terriglobales bacterium | reverse complement strand
GGAGCTGGTGCGCGGGCTGCGCCAGGAAGGCCACTCGATCCGCTTCGTCGATGCCGGTGGCGGTTTGGGCATTCCCTATACCCACCTGGACCTGCCCGAGTTTTCCGATTTTGCCGCCCGCTACGCCGCTGCTATCCGTGCCCCGTTGCAGGGTTTAAAGCTGCACTTATTGCTCGAGCCGGGGAGGTCCATCATTGCTCCAGCGGGCGTCCTGATCACGCGGGCCCTTTTCCATAAGAACAACGACAGCAAGAAATTCATTGTGGTGGACGCCGCCATGAATGACCTGCTGCGGCCATCGCTTTACAACGCGTACCACGAAATCGTGCCCGTGGTCCGCGGGGAGGATGGCAAGCACGATCTCTATGATGTGGTCGGACCCGTCTGCGAGAGCGGAGATTTCTTTGCCCGCGGCCGCGAGATGCCCGCGGTCAAGGACGGCGAACTCCTCGCCGTGCTGGACACTGGGGCCTATGGCATGGTGTTGGCGTCCAACTACAATACCCGCCCGCGTGCAGCTGAAGTCCTGGTCGAGGGGAGCAAGGTGCGCCTCATTCGTCGCCGGGAAACGGTCTCTGATCTCCTTCGCCTGGAGAAAATCAAGCTTTAACCAGGCTTCCGAAAGGATCACCTACTGGGCCGCTTTCTGCCACACCACCTTGCCGCCCATGATGGTGGCTTCCACCTGCACGTTGCGAATAAGCTTAGGATCGATGCTGAAGATGTCGTCGCTGAGAATCACCATGTCCGCCAGTTTCCCGGGCGTGATTGAACCTTTCTCTTTCTCCTGAAATTCAGCGTAGGCGGAGCCCGTTGTGTAAGCTTCCACTGCTTCCTCCACGCTGATTTTCTGCTCCGGCATCCAGCCATTAGGATTCTTGCCGTCGAGGGTGGCCCGGGTCACTGCCGCGTATATCGTCAGCAACGGGTTGAGGGGGGCCACATCCCAGTCTGTGCCCAGCGCCAGCCGTACACCGTGGTCCAGAAGCGAACGGTAGGCGTAACTTGTCTTGATCCTCTCTGGGCCGATACGCTTTTCCGCCCAGCGGCCATCATCGATGGCGTGGTACGGTTGCACGGACGCAATCACTCCTAGCCTGGCAAAGCGCTCGAAATCCTTCGGCGCGATGTGCTGCGCATGTTCAATCCGCAACCGCCGGTCTTTCTCTCCATTAGCCTTGACCACGTCCTGGAAGAGATCCAAAGTCAGGGAGATAGCTTCATCCCCAATGGCGTGCACGCACAGCTGCAACCCGGCTCGGTCCGCCCCGATCATGCGCTTCCGCATCTTGGAAAGCGGCTGCATCTCGTCGGTCAGCAGGCCGCGCGTGCTGGGGTCGTCGCTATAGGGCTGAAAAAAGTAAGCGGTCGTCGAGCCCAGCGAACCATCGGCATAGGCTTTGATAGCTCCCGTGCGCAACAGATTCGAGCCGAAGGCGCGCCGGATGCCGACTCGAGCATAATTTTGCCAGTCCTCAATCATGGGCGCGACATAAATACGTGTGGTCAGCTTCCCTTCTTCCTCCAGCTCCTTGTAGACCTCAATGTTGCGCGACAAATCCTCCCCCGGATTGCCCATCTCCTGGACGCTGGTAACGCCCAGGCTGCGGGCATAGGCGAGGCCGCCAAGCGCCGTCTCCACTCTTTGTTGATGAGTTAACGGAGGAATTGCCGCCTCGATCAGCATCTGGGCCGCGTCCTTCAAAATGCCGCTGGGATTGCCATGCGCGTCGCGCACAATCTCTCCCCCCGGTGGGTCGGGCGTGCTGGCGCTAATATGCGCGAGCTTGAGCGCCAGTGAGTTGGCCAGGTACATGTGCCCGTCGTAGCGGCTGACGGCCACGGGATTGTTGGGAGTAACGCGATCGATCAGTTCCCGGGTCGGGAGCTGTGGTGGAGTCCAGCGCTGCTCGTCCCAACTTCCTCCCAGAATCCACCGCCCTTTGGGCTGCTTGGCCGCATATTGTCCTATACGCGCCGCAAACTCCTGCGCGCTGCTCGCGTCCTTCAACTGCACACTGGTCAGCCCCAGTCCGCTGTCAATAAAATGCACGTGCGCATCGTTAAAGCCGGGCAGCACTAGCTTTCCGCCGGCATCAATTACCCGCGTTGCAGCCCCGCGCCATGCGTCCACCGCGGACGCGGTGCCCACGGCCACAATGCGTTCCCCCAGCACGGCTACGGCTTCAGCCCTGGGCTGGTCCTTGTCTACGGTGTAAACCTTGGCATTGGTGATAATCAGATCAGCCGCCGGCCGGTTCTGATCCTGCGCTAAGACCATGCCCGCTAACGCAAGCAGCAGGAGCGGAAACTTCAAACCGCAGATAACAAACGATTTGCACGGCGTTGAACGCATCATCAAGTTTCGGGCGAGCAAAGGCCCGCTCCTACTGCCGGCCTAACTGACAAATGACAACTGCCTTATCTTTGTCCCCACTTCAACTTCGTACGCAGCACGTCGAAGAACGTTTTCTTCATGCGCAGAAGCTGTACCTTGTGCTGCGACTTGCGGCAATTCACCCGATCCCCCTCCAAAAGAGGCATTCCTACCTGTCCATCCACGCTCAGAAAAGCATTTTCCTCCGCTGCCTTCACCACAATGGAGATTTCCAGGGAGTCGCGCACGACCAGCGGACGGTGGGTAAGCGCGTGCGGAGAAACCGGCGTAATCACAAAACCCTCCACCGACGGCATCAGAATCGGACCGCCCGCCGCCAATGAGTAAGCAGTCGATCCTGTGGGTGAGGCAACGATTAGCCCATCGGCCTTGTAATTGGAAACAAACTCCTGATTGATGTAGAGGTCAAAATCCGCCAGCCGCGCAATGGCGCTCTTGTTGACGATGATGTCGTTGAGCGCATGATATTGAGCGATGCATTTGTCCTCCCGCAGCAGCTCGCAGTGCAACATGGAGCGTGCCTCGGCGCGGCACAGACCTTTTTCCACCGCTTCCAGCGTTGGGTACAGGTCGGGCAAGGGCACTTCGGTAAGGAATCCGAGAGAACCTAAATTAACCCCCAATACCGGAATTCCCGCCTTAGCCACGGCACGGGCCGCAGCCAGCAATGTGCCGTCGCCCCCCAGCACTACTACGAAGTTCGGGCCACGTGTGGCGACCGCCGCTCGCTCCACCACCTCCGGACCGGAGGTATAGGCGGCCGTTTCGTGATCCACGATTACCTCATAGCCATGCTCTCGTAGCCACTGCAACAATCCCGGCACAATCTGGGTCAGTTCCGGTTTGGCAGGCTTGGAAAAGATAGCTGCCGATTTCATGCGCACCATATCCCTGGATCAGAAGGGCTGATTGTACAGCCTGAAATAGGAATTGGGCAGCCGCGCCTCTCTTAGAACAGTCCGTACAACAGGAATTCCCGATTGCCTTCCGCGCCCAAAATCGGCGACTCGATCGCTTCCGTTTGCCCGCATCCTAATTCCTGGAGCTTGTCTCTCACGCGTTGCACCGCGGCGGCCTGGGCTCCGGCGTCCCGCACAATTCCACCTTTCCCCACCCATTCCCTGCCCGCCTCGAATTGCGGCTTTACCAGCACAATGACCTGCTTCCCTGCCCGCACCGGCCCGGGAAATGCCGCGGCGACCACAGCCGGAAGGACCAACGTTGCTGAGATAAACGACACATCCATGACCACCAAATCGATTTTCTCCGCGACATCGCTGCCTGTCAGATAACGGGCGTTCGTTTTTTCCAGCAGACGGACCCGGGCATCCTGACGCAAACGCAGGTCCATCTGTCCGTAACCAGTATCCACAGCAACCACCCGGGCCGCCCCATGTTGCAGCAAACAGTCGGTAAAGCCGCCGGTTGAGGCCCCCACGTCGAGGCATGTCTTGCCGGCCAGGTCGAGATTCCAATGCTGTAACGCCGTTTCCAGCTTCAAACCGCCGCGGCTCACATACCGCAGGTCGGAGCCGAGCAAGCGGATTTCTGCCTCTGAATCCACGGTTGCGCCTGATTTTTCGACCTTTTGCTCATTCACCAGCACGCGACCGGCTAGCACCAGGGCTTGCGCCCTCTCGCGCGAGGCCGCAAAGCCGAGATCCACCAGCAATTTGTCAATCCTGACCTTCACCTTTCCCGGGCTGTGCCTTTCTTTGTCATTGTTGCGCACTTTAACAGGTGCAACTTGTAGAAGTGGCGCGAGTTGAGTGGCTTACCCCGATACTTGCCCTGTTTTCCACATAATTTTCCACAACCGTGTTGAAAATCTTTGGGGTTCGGCGGTCCTCGAATTGCCCATGAAGGGATCATCCCAATTCCCGATCAATTCTGCTGTAGCAATTTATCTCGTGTTCCGAACTACATGAGTAATAGCAAGTTACGCAAACCTGCAAGAGGCGTGGCCGCGGTGGTTTAAAATGGAATGGTCTAAGGCTGAAAAATGGCGACTAGAACCAAAGAAAGCCCCTCTGCTTCCCCCCGCGGCAAGGCGCAAGCCAGCGACGATTCACGAATTCGCGCTGATGGCGGACCTCGCCTCAGCGAGGAGATTCTGCGGCGTCTCTATACCTACATGCTGAAGTGCCGCATGGTGGAAGAGCGGGCCCGGTTGCTGTTTCGGCAGGGCAAGTTTGCGGGGAATTATTATGCCGCCGTGGGCCAAGAAGCCACCGAAGTCGGCACGACGATGGATCTCCTTCCAGAGGATACCGTTGCCCCCTCCCATCGTAACTTCGTCACGAATATCATGAAGGGCACCCCGCTCAAGCTCATGTATGCCCAGCTTTACGCGCGCAAGAGCAGCCCCGACCAGGGGCGCTCCTCGCCAGCGCATTGTGGCTATGCGCCAGCCAACGTTATTACACCTGCCTCGACCATCGCGGCGCAGCTCAATATCGGCACCGGTGTGGCTCTCGCCTACAAGATGCAGAAGCGCAATAACGTCGTGGTCGCGCTTTCCGGCGAAGGCTCAACCAGTCTGGGTTTCTGGCACGAAGCCCTGAACTTCGCCGGCGTACATAGGCTGCCCATTATTTATGTGCTCGAAAACAATCTATGGGCTGAGTCTGTTCCCATCCGGCTTCAGACCGCGGTCGAGGACTTGAGCC
>DATGIY010000733.1:0-3113 GCA_035295475.1 Terriglobales bacterium | reverse complement strand
TCAACAACTGCACCACCGAAGAGGAGCTGCGGCGCATCATTCGCGACGCCGGCTTCCGCCCCGCCCAGCGGGACACGCTCTACCGCACTTACTTCCTCAATTAGAGTTAACCGGGCTTCGCCTGGCCAGACAGCCGGGGGGCTGTCGCTACACAGAATTGCTTAAAGTGGCCGGGGGCCAGTGTCGTCACCCAGGCACTGCCCAAAATTAGGTACAATGAGAAGTTTATTGTCGCGGTAGTCCTTTAGCAGTGGAGGTTGCGGTTGCTGGCTGAGTTCATCTTCGGGCTGTTTTTGTTTGCGCCCCACGGAGTGACCAATTACATCCGTACGCAGTTCCTGGATACTACATTTAAGGGGCTCTACCAGGCCAATGCTTTTGACCTGGCCCTGCTGATCCCCTACTTCATTGTGCTGATCTGGCTGGCTTCCTACGGCATTCACCGCTATACGCTGGTCTATCTTTATTACAAGCACCGCAAGGAGCGTCCGCAGGGGCCTTCCGGCTTTTTTGCCGATCTGCCGCGGGTCACGGTGCAGCTGCCCATCTTCAACGAGCAATTCGTGGTGGAGCGGCTGGTGGATACCGTCTGCCGCCTGGATTACCCCAAAGACAAGCTCGACATTCAGCTGCTGGACGACTCCACCGACGAAACCAAGATGGTGGCCCGCCGCCTGGTGGAGCGCTATGCCGAGCTGGGGTATCCCATCACTTACCATCACCGCACCAATCGCGAAGGCTTCAAGGCAGGCGCGCTGCGCGAAGGCATGAAGAGCGCGCAAGGCGAGTTCATCGCCATCTTCGACGCGGATTTCGTGCCTCCGGCCGACTTCCTGCTGCGGGTCGTGCACTACTTTACCGATCCGAATGTAGGCATGGTGCAGGGCCGCTGGTCGCACATCAACCGCGATTATTCTTTTCTGACGAATGTGGAGGCGATTCTGCTCGACGGGCATTTCATCCTCGAGCACGGCGCCCGTTCGCGCTCCAACGTGTTCTTCAATTTCAATGGCACGGCGGGCATGTGGCGGAAGCGGGCGATCGAAGAAGCCGGCGGCTGGCAGCACGATACCCTCACCGAAGACACCGATCTCTCCTACCGCGCCCAGCTCAAGGGCTGGAAGTTTGTTTATCTGGAAGATGTGGAGTGTCCGGCCGAGTTGCCGGTGGAGATGACCGCGTTCAAGACCCAGCAGGCGCGCTGGGCCAAAGGGTTGATCCAGACGGCCAAGAAGATTCTGCCCCAGGTGATGCGCAGCAAGGTTTCCTGGCGGGTGAAGCTGGAAGCGTGGTATCACCTGACCGCCAACATCAGCTACCCGCTGATGATCGCGCTTTCCGTGCTGCTGCTGCCCGCCATGATCATCCGCTTCTACCAGGGCTGGTTCCAGATGCTGTACATTGACCTGCCCCTGTTTCTGGCATCGAGCTTTTCCATTTCCAGCTTCTACCTGGTGTCGCAGAAGGTGCTTTATCCGCGGCACTGGTATCGCTGCCTGCTATATCTCCCATTCCTGATGGCGCTGGGCATCGGACTGACCATCACCAACTCACGCGCGGTGCTGGAAGCGCTGTTCGGCAAGCAATCGGCCTTCACGCGCACCCCCAAGTACCGCATCGAATCCAAGACCGACAAGGCGCGCTCCCGGGCTTATCGCCGGCGCCTGGGGTGGGTGCCGTGGATCGAACTGCTGATCGGTACCTACTTCGTGCTCACCGTGTATTACGCGGTAGTGAACGAAAATTTTGTGACTGTTCCCTTCCTGGTACTGTTCGTGATTGGCTACTACTACACCGGGTTAATGTCCTTGTTTCAGGGAGTCTTCTCCCGCCTGAGCTTCAGCAGCGAGCCACAGCAGGCCAAACCCTATCCCGTAGGCGTGTAGCGGCACCGTAAATCCCCAATGATTTCCGCCCATCACTCCTTAGCGTGACTCTTGAGCACCGACCCCTGGGTCGCGCTTCTGGTATCCTGTGCCGTACAAAATGGTGATCATATGAGCACGCAGATTGTTACCCGCACTGTTCCCGCTCGTTCGCATACGCTGGCGCGAAATACCGCTCTGGTAGTGGGCCCCAGCCTGTTTGTGGCGCTGTGCGCGCACATCACGCTGCCCCTGCCCTTCACCCCGGTGCCGCTGACGCTGCAGAACTTCGCCGTGATTCTCGTAGGCCTGCTGCTGGGCAGCCGCCGCGGATTCGCGGCGCTTGCCCTTTATCTGGCGGAAGGCGCCATGGGGCTGCCGTTCTTCAATCCCACCGGCCCGGGCGGAATCGCGCAACTGTTGGGGCCGACGGGCGGATACCTGATCGCCTACCCGGTGGTGGCGTTCGTGGCCGGTTGGCTCTGGGAACACGGGCGCACCGGCTTTACGCGGGCACTGCTTGCGTCGGTTGCGGCTGAGATTGTGCTCTTTGCCGCCGGGGTTTCCTGGCTGATGCTGATCGCCCATGTACCCTTCGCACAGGCTGCGGCTTTCGGACTCTACCCCTTCCTGTTCGCGGAAATCATCAAGGTGATGGCGGCTTCCGGCGCGGCCACCCGCATTCGCCGCAGCCATCGGGTGAACCTGTGACCCCTGGCGACAGGCCGCATTCCGTGGAGGCGGAAGCAGAGGCCGAAGTCCGCGAGATCACTATTGCCCACAGCCCCGACTCCGATGACGCATTCATGTTCTACGGGTTGGCGACCAATAAGGTGCGCGCTTCCGGCCTGCGCTTCACGCACACGCTTTGCGATATTGAAACGCTCAATCGCCAGGCCCATGAGGCGGTGTACGACCTGACCGCCATCTCTTTTGCCGCCTACCCCTATATTCAGGATAGCTATGCGTTGCTTTGCTCCGGGGGCAGCGTGGGCGAAGGCTACGGGCCCATGATCGTGGCTACCCGGCCGTTCTCGCAGAGCGAGATCAAGGGAGTCAAGATCGCCGTGCCCGGCACCCTGACCACCGCCTACTTGACGTTGCGCCTGTTCGCTCCCGGGATCGAGACAGCGGTGGTTCCGTTCGACCAGATTATTCCCCAAGTGCTGGCGGGCAAGTACGAAGCCGGGCTGATCATCCACGAGGGCCAGCTTACCTACGCCAAGAGCGGCCTGCAGAAAGTTGTGG
>DATGIY010000732.1:0-3394 GCA_035295475.1 Terriglobales bacterium | reverse complement strand
GGCGGGCCGGTGGCGGTCGAATTATCGCCATTGGCAGCCGGGCGGCGCTCGACCCGGGGCCAACCATGGCAGCCTACAATGCCTCCAAAGCGGCGCTGGTATCGCTGACCCGCACCGTGGCGCTGGAGAACAAGGACGCCGGCATAACCGCCAACGTGATTCTCCCTGGCACCATGGATACGCCGGGCAATCGGCAATCCGACCCGCAGGCTGATTTTTCCAAGTGGGTCCAGCCTTCGACCGTCGCCAGCCTGATAGTGTGGCTGGCCAGCGATGAAGCCAAAGACGTGAACGGAGCGGTGATCCCCGTTTATGGCGCCGCGCTATAACAGGCTGGCGCCGGCGGTGGCGACTACACTCTGTGCGCGCGCCACTTCTTTGCGGAAGACGGCGGCCTGCTTGGCCTCGTCGGAAGCTTCCCGGGTGAAATCGTGCGTCCCGAACTGCACCCCGATTTTCCTGAGGAAATCATAGGGCAGTGTGCCGCCGGCAAAAACCCATACGAAGTCGTTGGCCAACTCGCGCACTTCGCCTTTTACCTCGAGCAGAACCGAGCCTTCCCGAATCTCCGTGACGTTGGAAGCGAGCACTACATTGATCTTGCCGCTGCGCGCGCACTCCGCCAGACGCTGCGTATTGCGCTCCTTGATGCGGCTGAACTGCTCCTGGCGATAGGAGAGGGTCACCTCATTGCCTTTCTGGTGCGCCAGTCCCATGGCCGCCTCAACCGCGCTGTCGCCTCCGCCCACCACCAGGATCTTCTTGTTGATGTAGTGGTCAGCCTCGATCAGGCGGTACATAACCTTGGGCAGTTCCTCCCCCTTGACCCCGAGCTTGCGCGGTGTGCCGGTGCGGCCAAGAGCCAGCACTACCGCTCGGCTCCGGTACTGGTTTTTACTGGTCGTCACCGTGAAGATGCCGGCGGAATCGCGCTTAATGTCCTCCACTTTTTCGCCGCTGCGAATTTTGAAATCAGCGCGGTGCATGACCTTGTCCCAAAAAGCAAGCAGCTTTTCCTTGGAGAGTTCCGTGCTTTTGAATTTGCCGTACATGGGAAATTCCACGGGACTGGTCATGACCAGCTTCTGGCGGGGATATTTGGCGACGGTACCGCCCACCTCATCTTGCTCGATGGTCACATAGTTAAGCTTATGCTCAATGGCGCGCAGCGAAGCGCTGATGCCGGCCGGACCTGCGCCGGCGATGAGCACATCATAGACGTCGGGTTGGGTCGAGCCGACTGGCCCGGCCGCCCCCCTGCTGACGATGGTGTCAATGCAGGCCCGGCCCTGATTCACGGCATTCTTGATCAGCGCCAAGCCGCCAAGTTCGCCGACGACAAACAGGTTGGGCAGGCTGGTTTCGTAATCCGGAGTGAGATAGGGCATGTCCGCGCCGATGCTGGGGGTGGCCATGACCATGGTTATGGCTCCCACCGGGCAGGCGTCGGCGCACAGCCCGTGTCCAATGCACTTGTAGCCGTTCAGAATAGCGGCCTTGCCGCCGATCATGCCCAGCACGTCGCCTTCCGGGCAGACGGAGGTGCAGGTGCCGCAGCCAATGCAGTAGGCGGTGTCAATATGCGGGTGCTGGGCTTTGGGCCCCTCGGAGAAGAGTTTGCCTTTTTCCGCAGCTTCGCGCGCGCGCTCTTCTCTCTTCTTCAGATTGACCAGATAGCCGCGCATGAAGAACAACGTAACCAGCGCGGCGATCAGGAACGCGAAGATGTTGCCCATGATGGCCTCACATGTATCCCAGCAGCAGGACTACCCCAATGTGAATGCAGGCCAGAACGGCGAAGGAATAACTGAAGGGCCGGTGCACCACATGCCACAAATGAAACACCTGCTGCGAGCGCGACAGAAACAGAACGCGCTTGGCCAGCGACGCCTGCTCCCGCGCGGTGTGAATCACTTTCTCGAGTTCAGCATTGCCACTAGGCAGCAACCCGCCCAAAGTGGATAGGCCGCCACTCCAGCCCAATGCTCGTTGCCGCAGGCGAGCCACGTGGAAAGGCCGCATCACATCCAGCGACAGCATGTACGCCAGCGCGACAACCACGGGAAGTTCCTTGACCCGCTGGGGTGTGGGAAGGCGAAATAGGCCTCTCAAACCTTGCGGCGCAACTACCCGCTGTTCGGCCAGTTGCCGCATCAGTTTTTCCTGCAGCTCCTGCGATTCCTTGAAGGAAAGTTCGGCGGTGCTCAAGCTGCGCGGAATCTGCGCGTACAGATAGCGTCCTATAACGCCGCTCAGCGCCACCGCGGCCATAATCCAGAAAGCCATGCCCGCAACCCCGCGAAATTTGAAGGAGGCATGGAAGGCAATCACCAGGGGCGCGGTCAAACCCAGCAGCACATGAGCGTCAAGCCAGTTCTTGGCGCTGCCCTGGCGTGACAGCCACTTCCAGCGTTTGCGGATCGGGTAAAGGAAAATGCCGAAGAACATCAGCAGACCAAAAATTCCCAGCTTCAGACCAATGGCGCCGCTGGGCCGCAGCAGATCGTATTTGGCAGAGAGCGGCCGCTCCGCCGCGGACAGCGTGTAGTAATCGAAGCCATAGACAGAAAGCGCCAGAAACAGGGTTCCGAACAGGCAATAGCCGCCAATCAGAAAGAATCTGACACGGCTTTGCCGCTGTGGTGCGGGTATAGCGGTAGTCGCGATTGAGGCATTAGCGTTCATTGTTTGTTGGCGACCGCCTCCTCGGTGCTGACGGGGAAGCGCTTGTAATCGGTGAAGCGGTGGATATTGCGCCAGTGTTGTTTAGGCGTCTCCACATCGATGATAGCTACCATAGGGAACCAGTAGGTTTCCTGCATGTCGCGGAAGGACACGGGAGCGAATTGCACTTCCGTTTGCAGGGTCTGCAAGCCAAGATCCTGAATTCCGTTCTCCAACCCGCCAGCAATCTTGGCAATGGCCCCAGTAGCAGGATCAATCCAGGCTGTGCCCGAGAGATCCAAAGGGTACTCACGCCCGCGCAGTACCAGCGCCATGGGCGAGCGTGTACCGGGAATGTGACGAAAACCAACGCGAACCAATTGTCGTCCTCCCGCCACTTCATCAGGCAATGCCGTGAACTGGAAACTGCTCTGGTAATAAGGGTGAAAAACCAGAAACAGCGTGGCAAAACCGTTGCTCACCAGCAGCGACACATTCTTGTCCACTTTGCTTTGCTTTACGGCTAAGCGCGATTCGCTTAGGCTCAGGCTGCCGGCCGCGCTGGTCAAAATAGCGAGGTAATCGAACGTGCTGTCGCGCTTGACTTCCACTTTTCCATTTTTCCCCAGCTTCTCCTGCGTCACCAGTTCCGTGCACTTGACCTCGGAAAACTGATCCAGGAAGCGTGACGTCTCCTCACCGGTGCGCGTCAGCAAAGTCTTCAACGCTT
>DATGIY010000731.1:0-4375 GCA_035295475.1 Terriglobales bacterium | reverse complement strand
CAGCCGATCGATCAGTGTTCCGAAATATGAATTGCTTCTGGCCAGAGATGCGCGCTGCGACTGCAATCAATTTGCCAGAAAAAATTCCGCCCTGAATACCGGGCCGCCTTCGATGGACATCCCGCCTCCTTGAGAAACATCTCATGGTCAAATCCTACAAGATGGGAGCCAAATCGAAGTGGGCGCGCGTGAAGGACTATCTTCTTACCCGGCAGCGACAGCAATCGGAGCCGTCCCCCATACTACCTGGGGCGAAGGCGTTAGCGGCCGAATCTCTCGCCCGCGGCGCTGGCTCACTCGGCTGCTGCAGCAAATCTGGTGGAGTCCGCACGTGCAACCCTGGGCCGTGCGGGCATTCTCGGCTCTGCAATCGCTCGGCATCAGCCTTTGCCCGAATCATTACTACTGGCCCATTCCCGACTTGGCCGAACTGAAAAGCCGCGACTGGACTCTGGCCAAACCCATTGCCGGTATCGACCTCGGCCTGGAGCGGCAGGTGGAATTTGCCTCCACCACCATCTCCGCCTATGCCCGCGAATGTGCCTTCCCGTCCTCCCCCGGGCCGCGCGGTTACGAATACCACTACAACAACGGCCTCTTCGAGTGCGTGGACGCCGAAGTCACTTACGCCATGGTGCGTCACTACAAGCCCCGGCGGGTAATCGAGATTGGCGGCGGCTTCAGCACCCGCCTGATCGCCGATGCCCTGTTGCGCAATGCAGCCGCCAGCGGGAAACCCGGTGAACTGATCACCATTGAACCCTCTCCCAGCGACGTGTTACGCAGCGGATTCCCGGGCTTGAGCATGCTCATCGCCGATCCCGCGCAGAACGTGGATATCAGCCTTTTCGCCAGCCTGGAAGAGGGAGACATCCTGTTCGTCGATTCCAGCCATGTGGTCAAAACCGGGAGTGATGTCTGCTACGAATGCCTGCAGATTCTGCCCTCCTTGCGGCCTGGCGTTGTCATTCATTTTCACGACATTTTTCTGCCCTGTGAGTATCCTCGCCAGGCCGTTCTGGAACGCCTGTGCTTCTGGTCGGAGCAATATCTTCTCCAGGCTTTTCTAGCCTTGAACGAAGAATTTGAGGTGCTGTGGGCGGGCAGCGCCATGCAACTGTTTCATCCCGATGTCCTGGAACGCGCCGTGCCCAACTGGCGCGGCAGTTATGCCCGCATGCCCCGGGGAATCCGCCGTTTCATGCCCACCCTGGATGGCGATCGCGTCTGGCCTGCCAGCTTTTGGATTCGCCGCAAGCCGGCGCGGGCGTAAGCGTCTTTTGTCGTTTGCCGCTGGACATCTTGAGCCTACCCGCAGCCATCGTTGAACCTAAAGGGTTAGGCGCTATGTGGCGTTTCTGGCGCATGTTTCTCCCCCCAAACCGCGCAGCGCGGCTGCGTGCTTTGCAGGCTCCGCCGCCCCCCGCTTATCAGGGGCCGCGACTGAAACCGGTGCAGTTCGCGGCTCTGATGCGGCTGGGTTGCGGTGATTTCTACGCCGATATCGCCGCTTACGGCCGCAAGCATTTTGTGTGCGAAGTCTACATGGATGGCGGTGACACCCCGCTGATCGTGGAGCAGGCCGGCGATTTGCAGGAAGCCCAGCAACTGGCGCGGCGCCACCTGGACACGGTGCGCCACACCGAGTTGCTGTGGGCGGCCCAGGGGAGAAAAGGACCGGCGGTAGCCATGAGCGAGGAACTGCTGCGCGAAGCATTTGAAACCCTAAGCTCACTTTCGCAGGAGGAAATATGACGACTTTGATGTTGGCGCGCAGGGAATCTACAAGAGCAGGTGTTTTAGGTTGCGCCCTGAAGGAACTCGGCCTTGAGCCGCTCGACCCGCTGCGGGTCTCGGTTTACCGCGCCGACCGGCGCCAGGCCGCGGAAGCGCGGGCGCGCAAGGAAGTCGCCCTTTACTGGAATATTCCCGGCACGGTGGCAGTCGCCCGCTGGATGGCGGTCCCTCTGGAAAAAACCCAGGTGCCCGACGACGTGCTCGCCGACGCCCGCCGCATTCAGGAAAAAGTTCCTGCAGTCGAGCTTTGGGTGGATGAATTGCACACCTATAAACGCGTGGATCCCTTTCTGGTGGTACGCTATCGCGACCAGCTAACCGGAAACCTGGAAACTTACTACGTCCGCGTCTGGGATGAAGGCCTGTAGCTTTTGGCGCAAAACGAGCATCCTTCAGAGTCTCTGCTGCATCTGTCCGTAGAATTCAGGCCGGCGGCTGAGCTCTTACCTGATCATGGGCCCGACTTGGATCGTGTCGCGCCCGCACGACCCAGCAGGTGTTCATTTTGCCTAAAAAGAAGAGCCTCGAGAAGCCAAGCGCGGGCGAACCGCCCGCCAGGTCCGCCAAAACGCGCGACGACCCCGGCGAGCTCAAGAATTTTGTCGATAATTACCTCACCCTGGCCGACAAGGCGCTGGGCTTTAAGCGTCAGCCCGGTCCCAACGATCAGCTCACCATCTCTATATGTCTTTCCTGCCAGCACACCATTGCGGCCACCAGTCTCAAGTTGCTGGCTTTCGCTGAAAGCCTGCATGTCTGCCCCGCCAAGCGAGCCTCCATTTCCGGACGAGGAGATGCCGCTGCCTGAGCTGGTTTAAGCCACCTTGGGAGGCGGCCCGGAATTGTCCGTGGGTGCGAATTCCGGTTCTGGGTAGGAGAGTGAACGCCGCCCCGTCTGACCGGGCTGCAAGTTCTCCGCGTATTTCAGGTAGATCTCGAGCGATGTCACCAGCACCCGGGCGTCAATCACGGCCAGGTCCAGTCCTGCCAGCTGAAAACGTATCCATGCATCAATCACGATGCCTTTATCCAATACGCGATCCAGCACATCCAGGAAGCGCGTGCCGGCGGCTTGGTATTCGACAACCATGGGGCTGCCCTGATGTCAGGAACAGTCGCCAACTCAGACAGGGCTGGGACCCTATTGCCAAACAGCCCCGAAGAATTGCCAACCAAACCCGACGAGAATCGGGCCATACCTTGGACGGTGGCGCGTCTGGGTAGCTGCCCGTGCGATGTCAGTCCGGCACTCCGGGATGCCCAAAACTCCCTTTCAGAACTGCTAACATGCCAGAATCAGCGATCTGGCCCATGGCAGCTCCGACTCTGAATTCCGTTCAACTGGAAAGCAGTGTCGCCGCATGCCTCCTCCTGCTGGCTGGATTTGCCATTCCCTGGGGGCCTGTCGAACGGCTGCTGGAGTCCCGCGCCCGAATCCTGAGTTCGCTCCGCAGGCTTGCCCGGCGGCGGAACTGGGCGATCCTGCTGGTAGGAATGGTCGCCTTCGCCGGCGACGCTCTGGTCAGTCAGTGGAAGCCGCCTTACCCCAGCGCCCGCGACGAGTTCAGTTATCTGCTGGCAGCGGATACGTTTGCCGCTGGCCGCCTCACCAATCCCACGCCCGCTCAATGGCAGCACTTTGAAACCCCGGAAGTGCTCGTCCGTCCTACCTACCAGTCAAAATATCCGCCCGGGCAGGGACTCATTTTGGCCATCGGACAGGGTTTGACAGGAAATCCACTGGCTGGCGTGTGGCTGAGTTCGGCGCTGGCCTGCGCCGCCCTCTGCTGGATGCTGCAGGCGTGGGTAGGCGATACGTGGGCCCTCTACGGCGGGCTGCTGGCCGCTTTTCAATTATCTTTTTTCGGACGCTGGGCCCAGAGCTACTGGGGTGGCATGGTGGCAGCCCTGGGCGGCGCTTTGCTTTACGGCGCGCTGCGGCGAATCGCGGATGAGGAGAACACGCGCAGCCGCTTGCTCCCCTCGCTTCTTCTGGCCGGGGGTTTGCTCATTCTAGCCAATACGCGGCCGTTTGAAGGCCTGCTGGTGGCGATTCCCGCCCTGCTGGTACTAATCGGGACTCTCTTGCGCCGCCCGAATCTTCGAAAGCATTTCTATCGGCAAGTCGCTGTACCCATGTCCGCGGTGCTGTTGTTCGGCGCGGCCCTGATGTTGACCTACAACCGGGCTGTGACCGGCCACGCGGGGCAGTTGCCCTACCAGGCCTACGAACGGCAATATGACGCCGTTCCCAGCTTCATCTTTCAACCGCTGCGTCCCTGGCCGCAACTGCAGGATGCCGCCATGCAGGCCGCGGCGGTCGATACACTCGCCGCCTCGCGCTGGGCCCATGGCTTCTATCGTTGGGCGTTCGTAAGCAGCAAGTTTCTCCAGTATTGGCAATTTGCCTTTGGGGCGGCGCTCTCGCTTCCCTTTGTGTTATTGGTTTGGGCCGAGCGCTGGCCCGCCTGGGTGCGAATCTCGCAGCTCATAGCCTTCCTCGTCGTGCAGGCGCTGGCGGCTGAAAGCTTCCTTTTCTGGCCGTCGCCCCGCCCCGCTTGGATCGTGCTCTTGTTGG
>DATGIY010000730.1:0-5057 GCA_035295475.1 Terriglobales bacterium | reverse complement strand
AGACCGCGGCGGCGGTGGTTCGCTCCGGCGAGCAGGTGGTGTCGAATGTAGTGTTCTCCCAGATTGCCACCCACGCGCCGTACGGCGGCGTGGTGCCGGAGCTGGCTTCGCGCGAGCACTTGCGCGCCATTGTGCCCGTGGTACGCAAAGCCCTGGAAGATGCCAAGCAAAGCTACCAGACCGTGGATGCGCTGGCCGTCACCCAAGGTCCCGGACTGCCGGGGGCGCTGCTGGTGGGGATCAGCTACGCCAAGGCGCTGGCGTTTGCGCTGGATAAGCCGCTGATAGCCGTCAACCACCTCGAAGGCCACATTCATGCCGTGCTGCTGGAAGAGAGGCAAAAAGGCAACCGCGAGCTGCGCTTTCCCGTGCTGGCGCTGGTGGTTTCCGGCGGGCACACCCACCTGTACCTGGCCGAGGAGCGCGAGCGAGGCTGGACCTACCAGAACATTGGCCACACACGTGACGATGCTGCGGGCGAGGCCTTCGACAAAGTCGCCAAGCTGCTGGGTTTGGGTTATCCCGGCGGACCGGTGATTGATAAGCTCTCGAAATTCGGCGACCCGCACGCGATCAAGTTCCCCATGCCGCAGATGAAGCACCGCGACCGCCGCGACCGGGGTCAGCCGGCGGAAGATCGCCCGCGCTTCGATTTTTCCTACAGCGGCATCAAGACCAGCGTGTTGCGGTACGTGGAGAAGAACCGGCTGCAGGAAGCCATTGAGGCACGCCGTCGCAAACTGGCCGCCCTGGCCAAGCCCACTCTGGATGACTATCGCGGGGCGTGCGACCAGAACACGTTGGACTTGGTGGCTTCCTTCCAGCGCACCATGGTGCGCGACCTGGTGGAAAAGACTCTGGCCGCGGCGCGCGAACGTGACGTTGCCACCGTGTTCGTAACCGGGGGTGTGGCCGCCAACAACGAACTGCGCCAGACCTTCGAGCAGGAGGCTGCCCGCCAGGGCCTGCCGGTCTATTTCCCCAGTCGTCCTCTTTCCACCGACAATGCGGCCATGATCGCGGCCGCCGCCTATCCCAAGTTCCTGGTTAAGGATTTTGCTGCAGCGGATTTCTCCGCCGAGGCGGGGATGCGGTTGGAATAGCTGAGTAGCTGACTGGCTGACAAAGGCGGTCAGCTAGAAAGCTAGTAGGCCAGCCAGCTAGTCAGCTACCCAGCTACCCAGCTACTGCCGCTCCCAGCGCGGCCGTAAGCGCGATCTGCAGCTGGGATTCGATGTCGATGTCTTTGAAGATGGCGTAGTTAGCTCGTTTTTCGGTGTCCTGGAATCCGCTTTGTTTCCCCGCCAGAATAACGATGGGAATAGAGGCGGTGTGGGGATCAGCCTTAAGGGCGGTAATGAATTCGCTGCCCGACATGCGGGGCATTTGCATATCGGTGATGATGATTTGCGGGTCCACCCGGGTAAGGATTTCCAGCGCTTCCACCGGGTTGGTGGCCGACTCGACCATAAAGCCGCGTTCTTCCAGGAAGCGGCACACGGTGTGCCGGATCAGCATGGAATCGTCCACCACCAGGGCGACGCGGCCGTTGGGCAGGTTCTCACCCATGGCCGCACCTTACCAGACCCGTCCAGACACAACAATTCAGAACGGGATTGGACCGGTTACGACGGTCACACGGCTGGGGTACTCGCGCTGGGGGCAGGGAAATCCCCCGTTCGGAGGACGACAGCATCAGCGACAGTGGGAGGGGCTCAGGCTTCGTTAGCGGGGTTGTGCTCTTCGATGGCCATGTCCTTGAATTCACTGGCCTCGAAGATATCGCCGCATTCGAGGCACTCGACAAATTCCGAGTCCTCTTCGCGGGCCACAATCTGCACCCGTGGATGCCTACACTGTTGGCTCATGCTGATTCTCGGGTCGGGGGCTGGTGGACGTCGTTGAAGCGTGCTCATAACTTCCGGACACCCTGGAGGGGACCCAGGGCACCTTAGCCGGAAATTGCTCGGTATTTTAGCCCGACCGTAAGGGAAGTCAATAGTCTAAAGTCGTTGCTGGCGGGTTCCCGGAGGCCAAATCTGTGCCAAATTGGGCACGGACCCTAGTGTCCGGAAGGCATGTCCGGGGGAACGGCCCCCTGCGCCCTCTGGGCGAGAGGCATGGGGTAGATGCCTACCTCCCGGGCCTCAGAAATAGGAATACGCACCACTTGCGCCGGCCGGTAACGTCTTATCCCCAGTTCCGCGGTGCGCACTGCCGTGGCAAAACTGGCGCGGCCGGTCAGGGAAGTCTCAATGAAAAGATAGGTCCCGGATTCAGGGGCCAGGCGCACGCCCACGTAGGCATGATGGGGAACCAGCACGATCTCCGGTTGCATGCCTAAATTTTCGAATAAAGATGCGTACATTACCGCGCCATCGATGCAGTTGGCCGACACCTGCCCCAGAGACTCGCTGGGCATGCGCACCCGCTCGCTGATATCAGTATTGCGGCCAAAGGTCATGGAGCTCTTTACGTAGGACACGCCCGTGATCTGCAGGGCGCGATAGATCGCTTCCGCCTGCAGGTGAGTGGAGCGCTCCTGCTGGGCCATACTCTTGCCCTCTTCGTAGCCGGGAAGACGCCGGCCGGGAAGGAATTCCTTGGCCCGGCTCAGAACGTTTTCCACCAGCGGATCATGCGGCGTAACCCAGGAGGCAATGAAGGGCGCGTACTCGAAGTTAGGTCCCCAATAAATGTCGTCCGCCGATCGCAGCCGCACCGGGACCGTCCGCGTGAACTGCAGCCTGCCGTGAGCATCGCGCACGGTGATCATGGCGGTAGCAGCCGTGATCTCACGATTGCTGTACAGGCGGGGAAAGAATGTGGGGGCAAACAGGAAAGTGCGCACCGCCCCGGCATCCACTTCTACGGTCTGGATTTCTTCGTCGCTCCAGCCCAGCACCCGCACCGCAATGCGGTTTTCCACGGTGGCGGCGGTGGGATTGGCAATGGTGACGTCCACCGTCCCCCAGTTGCGGTCGTCCGGCCGTTGCAAAGAAGCATAGTTGGCAAATACGGGATAGACTTCGCCGTCCAGACCGACTTTGATCTGGTACGTCGGTTCGGGAGCGCGCGGCGGCAGCTTGGACAGGTGTTGATCCCTGCCGGAATCCAGCGTGGGAGAAGCCGCCAGCACCGCCGACACTGCCAGCAGGAGGACAATCGCGGCTGTTCCCAGAAAAATGCGGCCAGAATTTTGGGTGGGCACACTCCAGATTAGCCCGCACAGAATTCAGGGCAATCGAGGATTCCCCTTAGATTGTTAGTAGCTTGCTTGATGCCCCGCGCCCGGCCGCCATATCGGTTAGATCTGCCGCCAAAGTTCGGCGCGTGGGTCTTCGGGATTGAGGCGAGCCAGTTCCCGCAGCAACTCCTTGGTGCGCTCGTCGCGCGGCATGGGAACCGTAACCTTGACTTCCACAATCTCATCGCCACGCGCGCCATCCTTGGTGGCCGAGGGCACGCCTTTCTCGCGCAGGCGCAGTTTTTGACCGGACTGCGTCCCTGGCGGAATCTTGAGCAGGGTGCGTCCGTCGATCGTGGGCACTTCGATCTTCGCTCCCAGAGCCGCTTCGCTCGCGGTTATGGGCACGGTCAGGTGGATGTCATCGCCCTCGCGCCGGAAGAGGGGATGGTCCCCGGCGCGGATGATTACGTAAAGGTCGCCCGCCGGCCCGCCGTGAATCCCGGCGTTGCCCTTGCCCGCCAGGCGAATGCGCTGTCCGTCGCGCGTGCCCGGCTTGATGCGCACTTCCAGCGGTTCGGTGCGTTCTACCACGCCATCGCCGCCGCAGGTGGGACAAACCGTGATGTTCTTGCCGGTCCCGTGGCAGCGCGGACACTGGGTGTTGAACTTCATGCGCCCGCCGGTTTGCGTTACCTGCCCGGTGCCCTTGCATTCCGGGCAGACGCCGGGCGCTTCCAGGAAGCCGCGCCCGCGGCACTGGCCGCAAACATCGCGGTGGCTGACCTGCAGGCGCAACACTGCCCCTCGAATCGCTTGCCAGAAGCCCACGTTGACCTGATACTCCAGGTCACTGCCGGGTTCGGGGCCGCTGGGCTGCTGGCCGCGGCCGCTGAAAATGCCGGAAAAGATGTCACGAAAGCTGCCGCCGCGCTTGCGTTCACCGGCGCCACGCCCCGCTCCCGCCGCCCCTTCAAACAGATCGGAGAAATCGAAGCCGCTGAAATCGAAGGGCACGCCCTGGGCGCCGCCTCCGGCGCGCTGGCCGCCGCCCGGAAAGCCGCCGCCCGGAAAGCCGCCGCCTACGCCGCCTCCGGCGCGGGCATACGCTTCCGCCGCTTCCGGGCTGATATTGTCGGAGTAGTAGCCGAGTTGGTCGTAGATTTTGCGCTTTTTGGGATCGCTGAGGACGTCGTTGGCTTCGGAGATGGCCTTAAAGCGCTCCTCCGCCGACTTATCGCCGGGATTCACGTCCGGGTGATATTTGCGCGCCAGCTTACGGAACGCCTTGCGGATCTCGTCCACGGAGGCATTCTTCTTGACCCCGAGAACCCCGTAATAGTCTTTTGTCTGCGTCGGCATGAAGAGCAGTTGTCAGCTGCCAGTGGCAGTTAGTTTATCGTCTTGCGGCCTTTATCCTCCGGGATAATAACCACCGTGTTGCCGAGGGGCACATCGTCATCATGCACCACCGGAACGCGCTGCAAGCCCTCCGCCGTGGGAGTGAACACAAACCATTGACCTTCCTCCGGCACAAAGCTCAGAAAATATTCATTACCGTTGACTGCGAATTGCACTTAATTCCCCCTTGGACCTGTTGCAGGACTAAAGCCCGAGAATACTCGGTGCTCGCGAAATCCTTCACGGCTGAAGCCGTTCAGGATGACGCCTACTATAACGACGGTCGTGCACGCGAGATGCTTCGGCGCTGAAGCGCCTCAGCATGACGCCTTGCTTTTGGCAGGAGCAGAGCCTGAGCTTGTCGATGGGCTTTAGGCCGTCTGTCCCTCAGCGGCTAAAGCCGATCCTCAATTGAGCCCCAGAATTGCAGCGCTAAAGCGCTGCTCCACCCAAAAGCATCCGGGCCCCC
>DATGIY010000729.1:0-2434 GCA_035295475.1 Terriglobales bacterium | reverse complement strand
TGGGGGAATATGAGCGCACCATGGCCGCTATCCTCGACGCTTACTTGCACCGTTCCATGCAGATCGAACTCTCCGCTATGTGGGACAAGCTTCGCGAACGCGGTTATCGCAAGCCCCTGCTGATGATTCAGAGCTCGGGCGGCATTACGGAGGTATTCCGCACCACCGCCAGCCGTACCTTTAACAGCGGCCCCGTATCCGGGGTAATGGGCGCGCACCACGTCGCCCGCTCGCTGGGCTACCAGAACGTGGTCATGACCGACATGGGCGGCACCAGCTTCGATGTAGGGCTAGTGGTGAAGGACAGCGTGCGCAGCTACGATTTCCGTCCCATCATTGACCGCTGGATGGTGGGCATCACGATGATCAAGACGCTGTCAGTCGGCGCGGGTGGCGGCTCCATTGCCTCCATCAATCGCCTGCTGCGCAACCAGCTTCAAGTAGGACCACGTAGCGCTGGCTCGCTGCCCGGACCAGCGTGCTTTAATTTGGGGGGCGCCGAACCCACGGTCACCGACGCCGACGTGGTGCTCGGCTATATCAACCCCGAGTTCTACTTCGGCGGCCGCATGAAGCTGGTCAAGAACCGCGCCGTTCAGGTCATTCGCGACAAAATCGCCAAGCCTCTCGGCATCTCCGTGGAAGAAGGGGCGCAGATCATTCGCAAAATCGTCAACGGCAACATGGCCTCCGCCATCATGAAGGAAGTTCACCTCCGCGGCTACAGCCCGGAGGAGTTCATCCTCTTTGTCGCCGGCGGCGCCGGGCCCACGCACGTCGAGGGTTTCAAGGGCGACATCCCCAAAGCGGTTACCTTCCCTTTCTCGCCGGTGTTCTGCGCCTTCGGCTCCTCCACTATGGACATCATGCATGTTTATGAGGTCTCCAAGAAGCTCACGCTCATGGAACCCGGCTCGCAGCGTCTGGCGGATGAATACGATTCCTTCAATCGCACCGTCGAAACCCTGATCGCGCAGGCCCAACGCGACCTCACCGGTGACGGGCTCGACCCAAAAAACGCCACTTTCGTTCTTGAACTCGACATGCTCTACGGTGGCCAGTTCCACGTAAAGCGCGCCCTTTCTCCGCGTGTGGCCCTGCACACTCCCCAGGACGTTCAGGCCATCTGCGACGCCTTCGAAAAAGAGTTCAGCGAAGCCTTCAGTCCCTTCGTTGTCAATCCCCAGGGCGGCGTTTTTATCGAGAGTTTCATCCTGAAGGCGATCGTGGCTACGCAGAAAGTCCACCTGCCCGAGTTGCCGCTCTCCGGCCACGATCCCCAGGCGGCGCGCAAGGGCGAGCGCCCGGTGTTTTGGCCCGCCGGCAATGACTTTCAGCCCACGCCCATCTTCGCCTACGAAGCCTTGCGCCCGGGAAATGTAGTGCAGGGCCCCGCCATCCTGGAGGGCGAATACACCACCATTGTTGTGCCTTCATCCATGAATTTCACCATTGATCAGCACGGGCTCGGCATCATGGAACAGCCCGCAAGCGCCAAGGAGACACATGCCTATCCCGACCACAGCCGAGAAGCTCGCATGGCTCAAGCCGGCTCCTCCAACCCCGCGTGAAGCGGAGTGCGCCGCCCGCATCCCCCAGGGTGACTATGAGATTGGTGTCCAGGTGACCAATGACATCCTGGACGAAGCCATGGAAGTCTTCGTGCGCTCCTCGCGCAGCTACTTCGGCGTTTCCGGCGACTCCATGGTGGCCATCTTCACCGCCAGCGGCGACCTGGTGAACGCCTCCTGCGGCACCTACCTGCACGCCATCATTCAGCCCATCGTCATCAAGTTCATTCGCAAGTACTACGCCGAGAATCCTGGCATCCGCGAGGGCGACATCTGGTACACCAACGACGCCCTTTACGGCGGCATCCACAATCCCGACCAGGTCGCGCTCATGCCCATCTTCTATAAGGGCGAGCTCATCGCCTGGGCCTCAGCCGCGCTGCACACCACTGAGACCGGCGCCATCGAGCCCGGCGGTATGCCCGTCAGCGCCCGCTCCCGCTTCGAGGAAGGCATGAACCTGCCGCCCATGAAGATCGGCGAGAACTTCCAACTCCGCAATGATTTCCTGGAGTTTTACAACGTCTATGGTCTGCGCGCTCCCGCCATGTTCATTTCCGACCTTAAGGCGCGCTGCACTACTGCCGACCGCGTGCGCATCCGCGTGCTGGAGCTAGCCGAAAAACGCGGCCCCGATTTTGTGGTCGGTCTGCTGCACAAGATGTCCGCCACCGCCGAAGCCGGCGCGCGCAGAAAAATCAAGACCTTGCCCGACGGCAAATTTCGCGCCGTCGTCTTCAACGACGCTATTGGCTGGACTCCCGCCCTGGTCCGCTCCTGTTTTCTCACCATCACCAAAGAAGACGGCCGCATCGTTTTCGATTTCAACGGCACCTCACCCGAAAATCCTTCTTCCTACAACG
>DATGIY010000728.1:0-2362 GCA_035295475.1 Terriglobales bacterium | reverse complement strand
GTCGTAGCGAACGCACATTCACAAAGCGCGTTATGCATCCTGCTTGGGCGGCGCTGGCGGTTTCGGGCCGGATGCCATGCCAAGAGGCGGCAGTTCCAGGCCGCCGTGCAGCAGGAGCTGGAAGTGATCCGGCCAGGGCTGGGTGGCGAACCTCTCCGCCTGCTCGCGCTGCTGCGGTGTCAGGTGAACGCCAATCACCTCGCGGAGAGCACGGCACAGAGCCGTCAATTCTGCAGCGCTCCTTTCCGAGTGCACCAGCCAGGCATACGCGGCAAGCGGATCTTGGCCATTGTCTCGAGAATCGCACCCAGGGTTCAGCCGTGGGGCCGGGGCCTCCTCAGCAGGACGCTCCGCCTGGAGCGGGAGAACTGGCGCCATGTGGGAAGGCTGCCCATTTCCCGGACGACCTCCCAGGGCAGAGAACATGAGGTCAATACGGCTCTCAATTCCGAGTTTGGAGTAAATGCGGAAAAGATGATTCTTGACCGTGTGCTCACTTAAGCCCGCGGCGCGGGCGATTTCGCGATTGGTAAGACCGTCGCAAAGAAGGCGCACGATCTGGCGCTCACGAGATGAGAGCAGGCTGCCGGCATCGCGTTGCATAAAACGAGGGATCACAGCCTGCTTGAGGGCCTCGAGGACATAGCCCATCTGCTCTACATTGGCCCAGACCTGGCCCTGGGCAACCCGCTCGATGCACTTGCACATTTGAGGAAGAGACTGAGCACGACTGAACACAGCGCGGGCCCCAGCGCGGAAAGCCCGCACCACCGCATCCCGGTCGGTGTCATGGTCGATGAGAACTACGATAGCGGAGCGTGAGTCATGGGCGACTCTGGTGATGGCATCCAAATCACCGTTCTGGGGAGCAAAATCGGCGTCCAGGATGATGACTTCCGGGGAGTGGAGCAGCAAGGGCGAGAGTTCGTCCCAGCCACTGACGCAGCCGATAACTTTGAAGCGGCGCTCGCGGCGCAGGGCTGCGGCCAGCAGTTGACCGGCCATGGGAGTGCTCTCAGCAACGATTACGCGGATACATGGGCGAGGGTGGCAGTGGGTGGAATTCATGGCACGATTATGGGGAGCCGACAACGTATCTGCCTGTGCTCCCTGATTCAAAATAATTAAAAAAATTGGCACCAGTTCCAGAACGGAACTCGCTAAAAAGAGCGGTTTCCGTCATTGCGGGCGTACTTCTGCACCCAAAAATTCGGCGGTATTGGTGTTCCATTGCACTGTGAGGAACATCACGGCGGCAAAAGGAAAGCGAGCCTATTCTTGCCAGGTTTATCACTGAACCAGGGAATGAGCACGAAGGATAAGAACCCGCATGCGGTGGCTTTGGGACGCCGCGGCGCCAGCAAAGGCGGAAAGGCGCGGGCGAACGCGATGAGTGTAGCGGAACGCCGGCGAAAGCGCGCGGAAAGCAGCGCAAGCGCGCTGGAGCAAATGGCGCTGTGAGCGCGGACTGGAATAGATCGGGAATTTTCGGAAAGTAAATGGGTACTAGCGGATCAGGTCGAGAAGCCCAATCAATTGGAAGTTTTCTTCGCCTGACCGGGACACTCGCGAGTATCACTCCGGTGGACTCCGGAGTCCTCACGCGGGTGGTGACTTTCAGTTTCTTGTGTTTTCCGCGACACCGCGGCTAACGTTAGCATGCGTACGACCACGATTGGCCGCCATATTGGGTTAGTTTGAATCTGGGCACAATCGGGCTGCCTTTTCTGGCGGGGACATCGGGTCCTAACGGGCACAGGCAGGACGCGGGCCAGCGATGTGAATTTCGCACTTCAGACTGTGGCTCTGACGGCGAAGCTTTAGATGGCCATACCCCCTCTTATAGCAATCGCAGTTTCCCGTACGAGCATTTATCGCGCAGTGGCACCCACCACAAGAACCTGATTTGAACGTCCATTACCACGACGATGCAGCTTGCCTGCTCCAGCTGATCCCAGGCAGAGGTGGGCGGCAACCATGAAAACCGTAACACCGGGCGATGGGCCCCACTCAGGACGGCTGAGAATGGCAATTCGCCGGCAGGGAGACAGCAACACGAGTACACCGTGGGGTCGCCGAGTGGCGGAATGGGGCCTAATGGCTGCGTTGGCGCTGTGCCTGATTCCGCCGCTCGGCCAGGCACAAGCAACGAGGACCAACACGCAGGGGGGCGACGGCTTTTCCGCTTCACGCCAGGTGGTCCCGCCCGCGGGTGATTATGTGATTGGGCCGGATGACGTATTGGGAATCAATGTCTGGAAGGAAAACGAAGTAAGCCGCGAGTTGCCGGTGCGGCCAGATGGAAAAATCTCACTGCCGCTGGTCGGTGAACTACAGGCCAGCGGCCAGACGCCGCTGCAGT
>DATGIY010000727.1:0-4442 GCA_035295475.1 Terriglobales bacterium | reverse complement strand
CTCGATCATGGTGTCGTCGGCGATTTTCAATTCCCAGCGCACCAGGTTCAAGCCGAGATCCTTGATATAGAGCATCATGGCGGCATCGCGCTGGGGATCGTTTTTGAACAGCAGATCGGGCGAGTAGGCGCCGCCGCGGATCAGGTAATCGCGGCCATTGATCTGCAGGTAGAAGTTGCCGCCACCGGTGCCGATATTGGGGAAGCTGTTGTCGTTATCGCGCTTTTGGGTGATTTGCCGGATGCCGAAATCGATGGCCTGCTCGTCCGAAGTTTGGCCGTTCACCGTGAAATCCATTTTCAGGTGGTAGAGGTTGGGCTTGCCCCAGCCATAGGGCCACCACAGGTCGGGGTCGGGAACTGAAAGCTGGGAAAATTCCTGCGGCGTAAATGACACTTCCGTAGTTTCCGTGCGCACCAGCGAAACCGGCTTTTGGAACGTGATGGTGGGCTTGCCGGGACGGGTAATCTCGCCATGCAGCACGCCGGATACGGTCTGCTCGGAGTGGTTGGTGAGGTCACAGTAAACCGTGAGCGCCGCCGGAGCGGTGGCGGGCAGAGGGAGCACCGTTTTCACGTCGGGATAACGGATAGTGACTGCGCCGGTGGCGCTGAGGAACACGCGTTTCCACACGCCGGCATTGCGGTCGGGCACGTAGGGAATATTGATGTGGTGCGCGGGATCGTGAAAGCCGATGTACTTCCAGTTGATCCAATCCAGCCAGCTGTCGGCCAGTTCCAAAGAATGGTCGCCGGCGATAACCCCTTCCTCGTCCACCAGGCCTCTTTCGGGAATGATTTTGACGGCCAGGACGTTCTCGCCGCCGGGCTTGATCTCCTTGCTGACATCAAACTCGAAGCGGTTGTACATGCCCACCGCCTGCGCCTGGTTGGCGATCTTCTGCCCGTTCAGCCACACGTCCGCCCGATAATTGATGCCCTTGAAAATCAGGGTATAGACCTGGCGTCCCGCGGGGGCGGTGAACGTGGTGCGATACCACCAGTCCTGTTTCCAGAGCTCGCCCGGCTTGGTCAGGTTCATGCCGTAGTAGAGATCCTTGTAGACGCCGTCGTCCTCCAGGACCTGCAACACGGTAGCCGGCATATGCGCGATGGGATACCAGCGGGAAGCGTCGAAAGCCGGCTGCGAAACCTGGGCTTCGTCCCCGGCGACGTTATTGGCGGAGGTCATGCGCCATCCGCTGGCGAGCTCAGTAAGGTCGGGCGACTGGGCCGCAAGGGCGGGAAGGACCAGCACGGCCAGGGAAACGAGCAGGACGCAGCAGTGGTTTCGTTTCATTTCTTTTCACTCGCCAGAATGAATTTTCGAAACTGATCGAAATCACTGTAGGCCCGCTCGGGTTCGAACGCAAGCCGAATTGCTCTCTCGAGCTTCCGCCCGCCGGCGGCGAAAAGAAAAAGGCCGCGCCTGAGCGCGGCCTGAACACGAGAAGGAGAGCCGCCTTACTGCGGCTTGGCCGTAGCCTTGCGGGCTGCCGGACGCGGCGCCGAGGGTAAGCCATGATTGGCGGCGGGCGTGGCCGGCGGAGCCGCCACCCCGGAAACCGTGTTGTACTGTTCCACGATCGCCTTGGTCACATCGGTCGAGGCGCCGGCCCAAAGCACGGGGCTGTTCTGATTAGAGACGTCGAGGATCAGCGAGTAGCCGTTGTCCTTGGCGTACTTATCCAGCACCTGCATCATCTTCTGCCCGATGCGCTGCAGAATGTCGTTCTGCTGGCCCTGGAAATCGGACTGCGCATCTTCCAGATTGCGCTGCAGTTCCTTCTGCTTGCTCTCGATGCTCTTCACCAGGTTGGCGCGGGCCACGTCGTTGAGCTTGTCGCCCTGGGTGTTGAGCTGCTTCTTCAGGCCCTCCACGTCATCGTTCATATTCTTGAGCTCGGCCTGCTTGGGCTCGAACTTTTTGGAGAGCGCCTGGAACTCGCGCTGGCCCTCATTGCTGGCCAGGATCGCTTGTTGCATGTTGATAATGCCGATCTTATTCATCGTCGAAGTAGCCGACGCCGGGATGGAGGGAGCATCGGCGGCCGGCTTGGGGGCGGCACTGCTGCTCTGGCCGAGCGCCATCACCGACAGAATCACTACCGCCAGTGTGAAGGGTGCGAACTTGCTGTTCATTGGTTAGTTTGGACTCCTTGGAAGTCTTTTCCGGGAATGGGCTCGAATAGGCAGATTTTTTCGGAGAGGGAATTCATCCCACCTGCTCACGCCGGCAATATCCAGCGTCCTGACTTCGCCACCAAAGGTATTCCCGGGCTCTAGTGCGTCTCATTATATTGGCGCGACTGGCCAGCGTCAAACCCCTGCCAACGCCCAGGCTAAAAAGTGGTGGCCACGGTGAAGCGGAAGGTTTTGCGGGGCTCGCGCAAGAGGTAGCCGGGGGAAAAGCCCAGGAAATTCACGCCGGAAATGGCCTGCTGGTAAGTGTAATCGCCCGCTCCTCCCTTGGGGAACATGCTGCGGGTAATGGGGTTGGGAGTGGAAGCGAATTCGTTCAAGCGCAGCGCATTGTAGGCCCAGTAGATGCGGAAAGGAGCGTTGATGATGGGCATCATCACCTGCAGTTCCAGGCCGGTATCCAGGCGCGGAATGAAGTTGGTTCCGGCCAGCGGTTTCAGCTGCTGCGAGAACTGGAAATGCTGGCCCCCGGCGCATTGGAAAACGGTGTTCAGAGTCGGGCATCCGAAAATGCTGTTGTTGAGCAGCTGCAATTCCGGCTGCGTCAGCCTGAGCTGAGAGGTCCGCGCGATGCCGTCGAAGCCGATATCCGTATAAGGCGCCAGCACGACCGGGCCAACGATGGGAATGCGGTACTCCAGATTTCCTACAATACTTGTGTCCCCGCCAGGAAACACGATCTGATTGACCGGCACCGGCACCGTGACATTGCCGTAGCGCGGGTTGGCGGGATTGCGCGGTACGGGCGAACCGTCGGGGTTCACGAGCGGGATATTCACGGTGGTGGGCAGGAAGGTAACCGGCGAAATGGAACGAATGTCGAAGCCGCGCAGGTCCTGTTCGCCGCCCATGTAGAAGCGCTGGAAAGGAGGGGCCACCAGGCCGCCGAACCCGGTCAGGAAGGCGCCCTGCAAATTAAAGCCAATTACGTTGCGCTTATGATTGACCGGAATGAACTGCTTGTAATTGATGATGGGCTGGATGGAATTGACGGTCCCGCCCAAGCCGGAAATAGCCGCCGCCAGATACAGCGAGTGCCCGCCCGTGGGCCGGGTAGGATTGTTGATGGTATTGATGGAAAAGTTGGGGAGAATCTTGCTGGTCACAATGCCCTTGAGGGCGTTGGGCCCGGAAAAGCCGCGGAATGCCAGGTTTTCAAACAGCGCCGTGGAGGCGTCGCTGAAGGTCTGAATGGTGGACGTGTCCCAGGAATAGGTGATGCCGACGCGCTTGAAGGAGCGGCGCAGGGGATAGCTGGCCGACATAGTGAAGCCGGTGTCGTTCTGGGTGAAATTCTGCAGGTTGGCCAGAAAACTTTGCGGCAGGTTCAGCTTCTGCCCGGTCAAAAGCTCTTCCTGCTTGGCCTGGTCGTAGTTAATGCGGTTGTTGAAAACGGTGAAGCCGACCTGCAGCGGGCGGTCGAACATGTAAGGCTGAGTGAAGCCGAACATCAAGCTGCGCATCAGATTGCCGACGCTGGCCTGCAGCTGCAGAGTTTCACCCAAGCCTAAGAAGTTGTTGGTGGTGTAGCTGAGGCCGACGAAGGAGCCCTCCAGGCCGCTCACCCCGCCCGTCAACTGGATGCTGTTCTTGCCTTTTTCCTTGACCTTCAGGGTCAGGTCTACGGTTCCCGCCTCTTCATTTAACTTGCGTTCGGTGGCTTCTTCCGGCTTGAGGGGCTCAAAATAATCCAGCTGGTTCAGGCGCAACAGGCTGAGTTCCCACAGGCGGGTGTTGTACACCTGGCCTTCCTCGATGGCCAGTTCGCGGCGGATCACCTTGTCGCGGGTGGTGGTATTGCCCTGGAACTCGATGCGCCGCACGTAGAAGGGCTTGCCTTCATCGACGTCGATCACCAGCGTGATCAGCTTTTTGTCTTCGTTGATCTGGGTGTCGGGAACGGAGGTGAAATTAATATAGCCCAGTTCGCCGTAAGCCTTGCGCAGATTGTCCAGGCCCTTGCGCACGTTGTCGGTATTGAAAATATCCCCGTCTTTCATGGGGAAAAGGCCGCGCAGGGCGGCGGTGTTGCGCACCGCCTTATTGTTCTTGAAGGTGATGGAACCCAGCCGATAGCGGTCGCCTTCCACGATGGGAATGGTGATATCGACGACCTTGCCTCGCCCTTTCTGGATCAAAGGCAGGTGAATATGGGAATGGGTGTCGCGCAACTTGGTCTTGGGATCCTCGACGATGGCCTTGAAATAGCCTTTCTGCTGGTAGGCCATGCGCACACGCTCA
>DATGIY010000726.1:0-4328 GCA_035295475.1 Terriglobales bacterium | reverse complement strand
ATCCGCACCGGCTGGTTAGGGCTTAACACCATCTCGGGAATGACCTGCTGCCAGGTGGGATTCAACTCGCCGTTGCCCACCCGCAAGATGCGGTCGCCCGGCTGAATGCCAGCCTTGGCGGCAGCGGAATCTTTTATGACGTAGCCGACCACTGCCGGTTTATTCGCCCAGATCGGCCGGGAGAAACTCACCATGTACACGCCGGTCAGCAGCGCCAGGGCCAGGAAGATGTTCATGAAAGGGCCGGCTATGGCAATAATGAAGCGCTGCCAGCGGGGATGCGCCAGGAACTCGCCGGGGTCCCCGGTGAGAGGTTCCATGGGGTTTTCCCCCGACATACGCACGTAACCGCCCAGGGGAATAGCACTGATGCGGTAGTCGGTATCGCCCTTGCGCCAACCCAGCAAACGGGTGCCAAAGCCGATGGAGAATACTTCCACCCGTACCCCGAACATCTTGGCCGTAATGTAGTGCCCGAATTCATGAATCAGGATCATGAATCCCAGCACAGCTGCTGTGGCTACCACTGCTAACAGGAACCCGTTCATATCTTCAGGAAGCTACTCTCCGTGGCGGTTTGCGGAAGCGGTCCACGGCAATGGGGAATTGCTGCGGGACAGGTATCGCACCCGGTCGTTGGCGGCGGTGCGCGCCTTTGCGTCCGTTAATAGTATCTCATGAATAGATTCAGGTTTCCGGCTTTCAGTTTCACCAAGAACGTGCTCGATGATCTCGGAAATCTGATCAAAACGAATGCTGCCGTCCAGGAATGCGGCCACAGCTACCTCGTCGGAAGCATTGAGAGCAATAGGCTTAGCCCCACCTGCCTGGGCCGCTTCGTAGGCCAGCCGCAAACAAGGAAACTTTTCCATATCGGGAGGCACAAAGTCGAGGTGCCGCAGGTCCATGACCGGGAAGCGCAAGCTGGAACTGATGCGCTCCGGGTAGGTGAGCGCATACAAAATGGGGAGCCGCATGTCCGTAACCGAGAACTGGGCCAGGATGCTCCCATCCACGAATTCCACCATGGAATGGATGGTGGACTGTGGATGGACGATCACTTTCACCTTCTCCGGGGGTACGTGGAACAGACGGCAAGCCTCGATGACCTCAAAGCCTTTGTTCATCAAGGTGGCGGAATCAATGGTGATCCTCTTGCCCATCTTCCAGGTAGGGTGATTCAGGGCCTGCTGCACCGTGATCGACGAAAATCTCGCGCGCGGGGTATTGAGAAACGGGCCGCCGGAAGCGGTCAGCCAAATAGCTTCAACCTCTTCCCGGCTGCCGCCGCGCAGGCATTGGTGGATGGCGTTGTGCTCGCTGTCGATGGGAAGCAGGGGCTTGTTGTGGCGCTTTGCCTCGGCGGTCAGTAGCTCGCCTGCGGCCACCATGCACTCTTTATTGGCCAAACCCACGGTTTTGCCCGCTTTTACCGCTTCGTACGTGGCTTCCAGGCCGGCAACCCCTACGATGGCGCTAACCACAAAATCAACCTCACGAAGGGTGGCTACTTGAACGGTTCCGGGCGAGCCAAAAACCACCTGAACCTCGGTCACGCTGTTGCGGCGGAGCCGGGAGCGCAGTTGTTCGGCGTCCGCCTCCGTCGCCATTGAGATTACGCGCGGACGCCATCGCCGGGCCTGCTCATAGGCGGCCTCAACGTTCTTGCCGGCAGCCAGCGCAAGCACGTGAAACCGGTCGGGATAGGATTCGACAATGGAGAGCGTGCTGCGCCCGATCGAGCCGGTAGAGCCCAGGATGGCAAGGTTTTTCATTTAGCAATTAGCAGTTAGCAATTAGCACTTGGCCGCGTACGTTCGTTGCTCCAGCCTTGAGGGTGTTACCCGGCTATTTTACGCACTTACTGTTATTCTTCGCGCTCTCAAGTAGAACCCAGCATTGAAGTCAAAGGGCTAAATGCTAATTGCTAAGTGCCAACTGCTATGAAAGCACCCGCAGCGCCGCGTAAAACCAGATCACCGGCGCTGCCAGAAGCAGGGCGTCAATGCGGTCCAGCATGCCCCCGTGGCCAGGCAACAACGCTCCCGAATCTTTGGCCCCGGCGCCGCGCTTGATCAGCGACTCCACCATATCACCCAATTGTGCGGCCACATTGATAGCCGCCGAGAGCATCAGGATGGTTGCCAGCGGCCAGGGCTGCAGGGCGAAGTAGCCATCGCGCCGCTGGATCAGATGTGCCTGCAACAGCGCAGAACTGACCGGCTGGGCATAAGCCAGAAATGCCCAACCCAACAGCAGGCTGCCCAACATGGAACCAACGGCGCCCTCCCAAGTCTTTTTGGGGCTGACGCGTGGGCTCATGCGATGCCGGCCAAATGCCCGGCCCACGAAATAGGCAGTAGTGTCACCGGCCCAGACCACCAGCAGCACGTAGACCAGCAAGATGGCTCCCGCCCACTGCTGCCGTACCTGTACCAGGAAGCCCAGCGGCAGCGCGATGTACGCAAAAGCGAAAGCAGAAGCGGCGGCCGCCGGTAGCGAAGTGCTGAAATCGCTGCGCGCCATGCCAATCACCAGAAAGACGAAAGGAGCCAGCACGGCGGAAAATCCCATGCCCACCATAAAGCTGGCCGTCGCCAGCAGAGGTTTGCCGCTGATCCCGTTCAGAGCCAGAAACAAGAAGAGCAGGGCGATATAAACATAAGTCGGCTTCCACAGCGGCTGCACGCGGTAGTTCTGGGAAAGTTGCAGGAATTCATGCGTGGTCAGCAGCGCCACTACCGCCACCACCGCAGCCAGCAGGGGAACGGGAGCGCGCAAAACCACCAGCAGAACGATGGGAATCAGGACAGCCGCGGTGGCAATCCGCTTCCACGGCCCCGAGCCGCGCTCAGTGATTGCCGTTGCTATAGGTGCCGGCTCCGTTGCCATGATGTGCGCTGACTAATCCGCCGTAACGCCGCTCCCGCTTCTGGTACTCCGCAATGGCTTCCAGCAGGTGCTGGCCACGGAAGTCAGGCCATAAGGTTGGGGTCACATAGATCTCCGCGTAGGCCAGCTGCCAGAGCAGAAAATTGCTCAGTCGCATCTCGCCGCTGGTGCGGATGACCAGGTCAGGGTCGGGAAGATGGCGCGTGTAGAGGTGACGGGCAATAGCGTCCTCATCTATCCGCAGGTGATCTAGGCCGCCATTTGAGGTTGCGGCTTTTACCAGGGAATTGAAAGCGTCTACCAGTTCGCTGCGCGCGCTGTAGTTCAGAGCCAAAGTGAGCAGCATGCCAGTATTACTGCCCGTAGCTTCGCGGGCCCACTGCATGCGCTCCTGGACTTCCGGCGGCAACTCGTGCTCCCGCCCGATGTATTCCAGGCGAATATTATTGCGATTAAGAGTGGGCACTTCCTGCTTCAGGTAGCGTCGCAGCAAAGTCATCAGGAAGCTTACTTCTGTCGTGGGACGTTTTTTCCAGTTCTCTTCCGAGAAGGCGTATAGAGTTACCGCCCGTATGCCTGCACGCGCCGCGGTTTCCACGGTGGAGCGCACTGAGGCCACGCCGGCCCGGTGCCCAGCTATACGGGGAAGGTGACGGCGGCGGGCCCAGCGCCCGTTGCCGTCCATAATGATAGCGATGTGTTGTGGGAGCCTTTCCGGGTCAAGCCGCAGATAAATTTCCGCTTCTTTGCGATCCAGGCCGGCAGGAACCTTTGCTTGCGACAACGATCAAACCTCTTCTGTGTCACGAAGTTACCACACAGGGGGGGATAGTGCAATGAATGGGCAGAGAGGGAAAAAACCTTGGTATAGGGTCGTCGGTCGTTAGACATTGGTCATCAGCACACCCTCCACGGATTACGTGGAATCCAAAGGCTAACGACCAATCACAAACGACCGAGGACCTGCTACTGAACCGCTGCCTCTTCCGGCACGATTTCCAACTCAAGTTTTTGCGGTCCGCGGATGACGGTGAGGTGTGCCCGCACGCCGACCTGAGCCTCCGTTAACAGCCGATGCAAATCGTCGACCCCGGCAATCTGCTTGCCGTCCAGGGCGACGACCAGATCGCCTTGCCCCAGACCTGCTCTGGCGGCGGGGCTGCCGCTTTCCACCGAAACCACGGCAATGGCCGACTCCACCGGTAACTCATGAAAGCGGACCAGGCGGCGAGGCAGAGGAACAGTCTGCGCCACCACGCCTATATAGCTGCGGCGAATGCGGCCGTCTCGCAGCAGGCGGCTGGCGACGAATTTCGCGGTGTTGATGCCAATGGCGAAACAGATCCCCTGTGCCGGCAGAATGGTGGCGGTGTTGACGCCAACAACCCGTCCATCCGCCGTGACCAGCGGCCCGCCTGAGTTTCCCGGATTGAGCG
>DATGIY010000725.1:0-2642 GCA_035295475.1 Terriglobales bacterium | reverse complement strand
ACACCGGTTCCGCCCGTTTCGCCCAAGATACGCTTCACCGCATCTTCCGCCGCCGGATTCACCACCACGTCCGCGCCCATTCTTTCCGCCATCGCGCGGCGCTGCGCATTGGTTTCTGTGGCAAACACGGTCGAACTGCCGCACGCCTTCGCGACCGCGATCGACATCAGCCCAATCGGCCCGCACCCGGTAACCAGCACGGTCTGCCCCGCGATTTCCCCTGCCAGAACGGTATGCACGGCGTTGCCGAGCGGATCCAGGATCGCGCCGTATCGCTCGGGAATGGCGGGATCAAGCCGGATGATGTTTGACGCGGGAATCTTGACGTACTCGGCAAACGCGCCATCCTGATCAATCCCGATGATTCGCAGATTTTGGCAGATGTGCGCCTGTCCGAGCCGGCATTGATGGCAGTGACCGCAGTTGACGTGCATTTCCGCGCTGACAAAGTCGCCCGGCTTCACCGCGGTTACTTCGTCGCCGGCACGCTCGACCACGCCGCAGAACTCGTGACCCAGCGTCACCGGAGGCTTGATCCGTCCTTGCGACCAGCGATCCCATCCGTATATGTGCAGGTCCGTCCCGCAAATGGAGGCGGCCTTCACGCGCACCAGCACGTCTGTCGGGCCAGTCGCTGGCACGCTTACCGACTCCATCGCCAGGCCCTTTGCCGCCTTCATCTTTCGCAACGCTTTCATAGCTGGTGCCATCTGCGAATTCTCCCGCTGGCCGCGCAAACCAGGAATCCTATCACACGGCCTGCCGCACGCTTCCTGCTCTCCCCGTTCCGGTTATCGCACGCGTCTTCGTCATTCTGTGCTCGCGCTCCTGCGTGGTTTGTTTTGCTGCGTATTTCAGCCCGCAATCTCTTCCAGCACCATCCCGTTCGTCCTGGGTCCCATCGCCCCCACCACGAGGGCCACCAATCCCATGGCCACCGCCAGCAGCGCGAACACTGCGGGCACGCCGAACCCCAGCACCCACCCGACGAGCACCGAAGTGAACGCCGCGCTGAGCCGGCTCCAGCTATAGGTAAATCCCACGCCCGTCCCCCGCAGCCGCGTCGGAAAAAGTTCCGCCTGATACGCATGGAATGCCGCGGAGAACCAATAATTCGCCAGGGTCAGAAGCGCGCCAAAACCCACCACCGCGCCCGGCGCGGAAGAATTTCCGAACCCCAGGCCCAGAGCCGCCACGCTGAGCGCCAGCACGATGATCGTCCACTTGCGTTCCAGTTTGTCGGAAGTCCACGCCGCCAGCAGCGGTCCTGCCGGCGATACCGCCGCGATCAGCATCGTGTACTCGAGCGAACGCAGCAGGGAAACACCCTGCTGCATCAAAAACGTCGGCGCCCAATTCGCGAATCCATAAAACCCGATGGTCTGCAGCGCCTGAAAGACCATCAGCATCACGGTGCGCCCCAAATACGGCCCCCGCCACAGTTCGCCAAAGGAGGCCTGCATCGCCGCTTCTTTCGGGCGCTTTTCTCCGGCGCTCGCCGTGCCCGCTCTTTCCTGGTGGGGCCGCTTGTTCCTGCCGTTCGAAGAAAGGTTCTCCTCCTCCAATGCTTCGACAACCGCTTCAGCCTCGGCTATCCTCCCCCGGCTCGCCAGCCAGCGCGGCGACTCCGGCAAGCGCCTCCGGAACCACCACGTCAACAGCGCGCCCGCCGCCCCGATCATCATCACCCACCGCCATCCGCTCATCAGCCAGTGCGTCGGCACCAGCGCGCGCGAAAGCACCGCCGCCACGGGCACGGCGCAAAATCCCACGACTTGTGTGATGGCCACGTATCTCCCGCGCGCGGCGCTCGGCACCATCTCCGTCACATACGTGTCGATCACCACGATCTCCGCCCCAATACCCACTCCCGCTAAAAACCGCAATGCGATCAACCACGCCGCATTCGGCGCAAACGCCCCCGCGAACGTAAACACCGAATACAAAAACAGCAGCAGAATAAACGCGCTGCGCCGCCCCATCCGGTCGCTGCCCATCCCAAACACGGCCGTGCCCGCGAACATTCCCAGAAATCCCGCCGCCACAAACCACGTGAATTGCCGCAGCGTCAAAAATCCGCTCTGCTGCAGCGCCGCGCCGAGATACGCCACGATAAAAATGTCGTAGAGGTCGAAGAAATTGCCGAGCGACACCAGCGCGATGAACCGCCGGTGAAATCTCCCTGGCGACACGCGCTCCATTCGCTCCGCTATTGTGCTTTCGGTCGTTGCTGGCATCGCTTACGGTCTGTGCGGATGTCCCTCACGGCGCGCTCTCCGCCGGTTTTGAGCGCGCCACCCGCGCCGCTCCGTGACGCGGCATCGCCTCCCTCTGCGCACAACGCGGCCTACTTCACTTCCCTCACCACACCGATCTGCTCCAGCGCTCGCAAATACTCCTCCACCATCTCCCGCGGCACAGGCCCGTATTCCGCCGATACCGCCTCGCGAATTTCCTGTACGTTCCGCTTCCCATCCGCAAAGTTCAGCACCTCGTACGCGTACTCCTCCCCGCCGCCCCACAAACTCTGGTAACCCAGCAGCTTTGGCACGGCCGCGCCTGCCGCCTTCGCATGGTCCGCAAAATAGTCGTACCCGAACACGGCGAGCGGCCCCTTGGGCTCCGCCTTCCTCGCAAAAACC
>DATGIY010000724.1:0-3364 GCA_035295475.1 Terriglobales bacterium | reverse complement strand
CGCACTGGTCGGAGGCCATTGCGGCCACTCTGGTGCTGGACGGTGCGGGAACCGATTCCATTGTGGCCGAAGCGCTGGGCAGCCGCCGTTTCGAGGTAGTCGTGCGCGGGCCTGGCGGCCATTCCTGGAGCGACTTCGGCGCTCCCAATCCCATCATCGTGCTGGCCCGCGCCATTGAGCGATTCACCCAGGTGCGAGTGGCGGCGGTTCCCAAGACCACTTTCAACATTGGCGTGATCCGCGGCGGCACTTCGGTGAATTCGATTCCGGAATCGGCGAGCATGCGCGTGGATTTACGCTCGACGTCGTCCGCGGAAATTGATCGTCTGGAAACGGCTTTGCGTGTAGCCTTGGATCAGGCGGTCATGGCCGACGCAGGCAGGGCGCGCAGCGGCTCCCTCGCCTATGAGGCAACCGTCATCGGCAGCCGCCCGGCCGGTGAACTAGACTCCAACGCCCGCATTCTGCGCGTGATTCGCGCGGTCGATTCGCATCTGGGCAATCCTTCGCAGGTGCAGCGCGCCTCTACCGACGCCAACATCCCGCTTTCCCTGGGCCGGGAGGCGATTGCCATTGGCGGTGGTGGCGCCGGCGGCGGCGCCCACACTCTGCAGGAGTGGTTCGACTGCACCGGCCGCGATCTGGCGCTGCGAAGGATCGTGCTGGCCATTTTGGCCCTCTCTGGAGTTCCGGCATGAAGCCGTCAGTACTCCTCCTGTTTCTGATCGCAGCCATGACCCCCGCGCACGCGCAGTCCGCTCCTGATGCCATCTACCTTCATGGGAACATTTACGTGGGGGCGGTGCAGACCTTTTCTCCCCCCTACGTGCAAGTGAAACCCAGAGCCCAGGCATTGGCCGTGCGCGATGGGCGGATCGTAGCCGTCGGTTCTGACGCAGAAATCTCCCGCCTGAAGGACAAGCACACGCGGGTAATCGATCTGGCCGGCCATTTTGTGATGCCCGGCTTCAATGACGCCCACACCCACCTGGCCTCCGCGGGCTTCGGCAAGATGAATGTAGACCTGACCGGAACCCGCTCCTTGCAGGAAATGCAGGCCAGAATCGCGCAGCGCGCCAAGACAGTGGAGCCGGGAGAGTGGATTCGCGGCCGGGGCTGGGATCACACTCTGTGGCCGGATCGTAGGCTGCCCGACCGGCAGGATCTGGATGCGGTTACCGGTGATCATCCCGCCTTTTTTGGCCGGGTGGACGGCCATATCGCGGTGGTCAACAGCGCCGCCTTGCGCGCCGCTGGCATTACCCGCAACACTCCTGACCCTCCGGGCGGCAAGATTGACCGCGATGCTTCCGGCGAGCCCACCGGCATCTTGCGGGAAGGGGCGATGGAACTGGTTACATCCCACGAACCCAAGCCCACCCCGGCCCAGCATCTGCGAGCCATGCAGATTGCGCTGCAGGACGCGGCAGAGTCGGGCGTTACCTCGGCCCAGGATTTTTCCGATTGGGACGATTTCCTGGTGGCGGAAGAACTGGAAAATCAGGGTCACCTGACCTTGCGTTTGTCCGAATGGCTGCCGTTCGTGGATTCGCTCGATGTTCTGGAAAAGCACCGCGCCTACCATTCCCAGTCTGATCCCATGCTGCGTACCGGCATGCTGAAGGGCTTCATGGATGGATCTTTAGGCTCGCGCACCGCTGCGCTGCTGGCCCCTTACAGCGACGACCCGAAGAATTCCGGCCTTCCCCAGTTCGATCAGGCGAAACTGAATGCCATGATCGACGAGCGCGCGGCAGCGGGATTCCAAGTGGGATTTCATGCCATTGGCGATCGCGGTGCGGAAATGGCGCTCCAGGCATTTGCCGAGGCTGAACGCTACCTGCAGGAGCGCCAACCGCAAGCGGTACGGACCCAGGATCGGCGCTGGCGGGTGGAGCATGCGCAGGTGCTTGATCCCGGCCAGTTCGCGCGTTTCCGCGAGCTGGGCGTGATCGCCTCTATGCAGCCCAACCATCTGCTTACCGATATGAATTGGGCGCTGGCGCGCCTGGGGCCGCAGCGCGCCCGTTACTCATATGCATGGAAGAGTTTTCTGCAGAACCGCGTGTGGCTCGCCTTCGGTACTGATTATCCCGTCGAGGCCATCAACCCCTTCCGGGGACTGTATGCCGCTGTTACGCGCAAGAATGAAGCCGGAACCGCGGAATATTTTCCGCAAGAGAAGTTGACCCTCGATCAGGCCATTGCCGCCTACACGACCGGGTCCGCCTACGCCGAATTTGCCGAACATGATAAGGGCATGTTGCAGCCCGGCATGTGGGCGGATTTCGTGGTGCTGGACCGCGACATTACCCGCCTACCTCCGGCGCAAATTCTGCACACCCGCGTTTTACGCACTGTGGTCGGAGGCAAAGCAGTTTTTGAAGCCAAGTGACGTGGTTCCCTCCATTGACCTGGGACGAGCGCGAGAGGCTCTTTTTCCGGGGCGCCGTCCTGGCGATCACTGCCGCTCTCGCCTTTTTGCCGGCGTTCATCTTGCTGGTGCTCACGCCACGCGTCGCGCATTCGGTGGCCGTAGCCGTGATCGTGCTGCCGCTGCTCATGGTTCTGGAACTCTGGGGATTGTTGAAGCTGGTCCGCTGTTGCGTGCACCAGATTTTTGACCTCCTGACCATGCTGGCTTTCGGCGCCCTGGTGGTAGTGGGCGCCATTGCGGCTTACACTGGTATCTTCCTGGCGGTAATCGCAGGGAAGCTCTACTGAATGCCCACGGAGTCCTTATTTTTCGGGCTTGGCGCACGTTTATGGCCTTGAAACGGGGACATTTTGTAGGCCAGGTCACGATAACGAATTGCGATGTTTCTGCGTCTAATGCGATGGTGAGTTCCAGGTCCTTCAAGTCCATGGGTTTTTCCGCTCGTAATACCGGCAGGTATAATCTTCTTTTGCGAACCATTCCCGGAGGCAACGTATGAATGCCCGCTCGTTTTGGGCAAGGCTGACGGCGCGTCGCCCAGCCTACGCTTTAACCATTCTTATAACCCTGGCGGTCGGAATCCTGATCGGCACAGTGGTTTCTTTTGGCGTCAAAGGGCAGGAGAGCAAGAACACCTCCGCCGATGCCACCCCGCTGGAAGTGCCGGCGCCGCGCCAGATGTCAAACGCGTTTGCCACCATTGCCAAGCAACTCGAGCCCAGCGTGGTGAACATCAACACCGAATCCACTATTAAGAATCCGCACCGCCGCATTGGACCTCCGGGCGGCGGGGGCGACAACGATCAAAATCCTTTTCAGGACTTCTTCGATCGCTTCTTCGGCGGCCCCGGAGGCCAGGGGGGACCGGGAGGACAAGGAGGACAGGGCCCCGATATGTTTGGCGGACCCGACAGCGGCATTCGCGAG
>DATGIY010000723.1:0-5055 GCA_035295475.1 Terriglobales bacterium | reverse complement strand
TGCACTGGTGGCCTATGGACGGTATGTCCTGCACGCGCTTTGGCCGGCTGGATTGGCGCCGATGTATCCGCGTCCCGTGCATGGCCTGCCGAACTGGCAAATCGCGTTGGCCGGAGTACTAGTTGCTGCGGTGACAGCGCTGGCGTTCTTAAAAAGGAAGCGGCAGCCCTATTTACTGGTGGGATGGCTCTGGTTTTTGGGAACGCTGGTACCGATGATCGGGTTGGTGCAAGTGGGCGAGCAAGCCATGGCGGACCGCTATGCCTACTTGCCGTACCTAGGGTTGTTTCTGATGATCTGCTGGGGCATAGCTGACTTGGCCCGGCGCAGAAATCTGCAGCCCAAGTGGCTGGCCGGATGGGCTGCGGTGGTGTTGATCGGGCTGGTGGCGGTTACATCGCGCCAGATCGGCTACTGGAGCAACAACGTGACTCTCTGGACCCACACGCTGCAGGTCACGGGCAGTAACTTTGTTGCCGAGGACAATCTGGGCGGGGCGCTGCTGGCCGAGGGGCGAACGGAGGACGCGATCGGCCATTTCCGCAAAGCAGCAGAAATTAATCCCTCCGACCCCATGAGCCATCTGAATGTGGCGGCCTACGAACAGCAGCATGGTCAGGTGCAGCAAGCCATAGCCAGCTATCAGGAAATATTGCGTACGACCTCAGATCCCGTGTTGCAGGCCATGTCCTATGCGAATCTGGGTTCCGCATATCGCATGCTTCACGAGTATCAAAGCGCTAAAGAGAATTACCAGGCTGCCGTGGATCGTATGCCGGCGAATGCGGCGGCGTGGATTGGGTTGGGTTTGCTGGAGCAGAAGAGCGGGGATTTAAGGGGAGCAATTGGCGATTATTCCCGCGCGGCAAGGTTTCAGCCCACTGATGTGGCATTCCTTCTGCTGGCGCAGGCGCTGCAAAAAGCCGGACGCGGGGATGATGCGCAAAGTGCTTTTTCTGAAGCGCGGCGCTGGTCAGCCAATCTGGAGCAGGCGCAGCAGAGGGCCAACGAACTGCTAGCGCAGTAAAGAAGATAATCAAGACAGGAGCGGTGCCGCCCTCATTTTCGAGTCAGCAGCAGCGCGGGCGCGGTTTGGCGGTGAAGCGCTGGCGCAGAAACTCACGGTAGCTGAACCGGGAGGGGGGCTGGCCGCTGCGCTGCAGGAAGCGGCGGTAGGCCGACTCGTCAAAGATCTCGCGCAGCATTGCCATCAGTATGACGCCGGCGCGTTGCAATTGCCTCATGACGCCTCCTCAGTAGCAAAGCGCGTGGGCACGAAAGGTGCTTCGTGGATTCGCGCCTGCTTACGCCCAGTGAGCACCTGCAGCCATTGCAGCGTTGATTCCAAGACAATCAGGGCGACCAGCATAACCAGAATCGCCGCGACTGCCGCGTCCAGGCGGTCATTGAAGATCAGCCGCGCGGTGGCCGGCGAACGCAGCGGAGCAGACGACAACTGGCGAGCGTGGGCCAAAAAACCGATGTGCGGATCGGGATCAAAGATCTTCTGCCAGGAGGCGGTGAAAGTCACCGCGACCAGCCAGGCCAATGGAACCAGCGTGACCGCCGAATAGCGAGCCTTACCCATCTTGATAATGATCGTTGTGGCTACGCAAAGAGCTACGGTGGCCAGCAATTGATTGGCAGTGCCGAACAGGGGCCAGAGAGAGTTGATACCGCCCAGGGGATCGCGTACGCCCTGCCACAGGAAATAGCCCCAGGCGGCGACGATCAACCCACTGTTGAACAGCACGCTGGGATACCAACTGGTGCGTCCCAGGGGCCGCCAGAGGTGTCCCAGGGCTTCCTGAAACATGAAGCGCCCCACGCGCGTACCGGCGTCCAGCAGGCTCAGGATAAAGAGAGCCTCGAACATGATGGCGAAGTGATACCAGAGGGCCATCAGCAGACGGCTGCCTAGACTGTGGGCGAATATGTGGGCCATGCCCACGGCGAAGGCAGGCGCGCCGCCGGTGCGATTGAAGAGGGTCTGCTCACCCACTTCGCGGGCCAGGGCCGCCATACCGGAGGCGGTGACGGGAAATCCCCAGGAGGAAATGGTAGCGGCGGCGGTGGCAGGCGCGCTGCCGACCACACCGGCGGGACTGCTGATGGCGAAATAGACGCCGGGCTGAAGCACGCAGGCGGCGATGGTGGCCATGATGGCGACGAGAGATTCCGCCGCCATGCCGCCGTAGCCGACGAAACGAGTTTCAGTTTCACGCCGGATCAGCTTAGGGGTGGTGCCACTCGCGATCAGGGAATGGAAACCGCTGACCGCGCCGCAAGCGATAGTGATGAAAGCAAAGGGGAAGATTTTTCCCGCCATCACTGGCCCGGTTCCGTCGATGAAACGGGTGAGCGCGGGCATATGCAGAGTGGGGCGAAAGGCAATGATGCCCAGGGCTAAGATCGCGATGGTGCCCAGCTTGACGAAAGTGCTGAGGTAGTCGCGGGGTGCGAGCAACAGCCAGACAGGCAGGGCGGAGGCGGCGAATCCGTAGCCAATAATCAGCAGCGCGAGAGCGGGCGCGCTCAGAGTGAAATAGCGGGCCAGCAGCGGCGATTCCGCCACCCACTGTCCTCCCCAGATGGCCAGCAGCACCAAAATAAAGCCGAGCAGCGAGCCTTCCAACACTTTGCCCGGGCGCAGGACGCGCAAATACACACCCATGAGCAAAGCGATGGGGATGGTCATCGCGATGGTGAAGGTGCCCCAAGGGCTGGATTTCAGGGCATTAACGACGATCAGCGCGGTCACACCGAGGATGAGGATGATGATGCTGATGACCGCCAGGTAGGCGACGACACCGCCCAGGCGTCCGACTTCGTCGCGGGCGATTTCGCTGAGCGATTTGCCGTCGCGGCGGACGGAGAAAAAGAGGATGACGAAATCCTGCACGCAGCCGCCAAAGACGGCGCCGACCAGAATCCACAAGGTACCGGGCAGATAGCCGAATTGGGCCGCCAGCACCGGGCCTACGAGGGGGCCGGGACCGGCGATGGCGGCGAAGTGGTGGCCGAACACCACCCATCTATTAGTGGGAACGAAATCGCGGCCATTCTCCAGACGCTCGGCGGGAGTGGCGCGCAACGCGTCCCAGGCCAGCACTCGGGCAGCCAGAAACTTGCTGTAGAAGCGGTAGCCGAGGGCGTAGCTGCACAGCGCCGCCACCACGAGCCACATGGCGTTGATGGACTCGCCGCGGTGCAAGGCGATGGTGGCCAGCGCCACCGCGCACAGCAGCGAGACCACCAGCCACGCCAGGATGCCGCCCCATCGCTTCATCCGCCCGCCCTGGGAAGTTTTAACGACCGGGATGCAGAATCAGTTTCTGCACTCGCCAATTTAGCAACTCGGCCACAAAAAGAGTGTTCTCGGAAGGGCAGGCCATTTCATGCACCCATCCGAACTCTTTCAGTTGCTTGCCGGGCTTGCCGAACGCTCCCAGGATGTTGCCATTGAGGTCCATTTTGTAGATGCGGCCCTTGTTAGAGTCGGAGGTGTAAAGCACCTGGTGCGGCCCGGGGGTGATGCAGATGGCCCACGGGGCACCGATGTTGGTGAAAGCCTTGAGAAACTTTCCATCACCGTCGAAGACCTGGATGCGGTGGTTCTCGCGGTCTCCGACATAGACGTTGCCGTTCGCGTCGGTGGCGATGGTGTGTACGGTATGGAACTCGCCAGGTTCGGTGCCACGCTTGCCCCATTCCGTGATCCAGTCGCCGTTCTTGTCATACTTGACCACGCGCGAGTTGCCGTAACCATCGGCGATATAGCTGTTGCCAGCGGCATCCCAGGCGACGTCGGTGGGACGGTTAAACAGGCGCTCCTGGAATGTGGCGAAATCGGGAGGCGGAGGCGGGGCATTGGCGGGGCGAGGCCCACCACCTTCCACCGCTTCCGGCTTACGGCCATAGAGCGTCATAACGCGGCCTTCGGGATCGAATTCGATGACCATGTTGGCGCCTTCATCCACACACCAGATATTGTCGTTCTTGTCGATGCGCACGACGTGGGCGAAGGAGAAGCCATACAAATCCTGCCCGATTTCCCGCAGGAAGCGGCCGTTAGGATCGAATTCGAACAAACGGGTGTGGCCGCTGCGGGTGAAAACAAAGATGTCGCCCTTGGAGTTCACTGCCACTCCGGCGGCCTCACCCAGATAGAGGCCGGTCGGAAGCTTAAGAAGGTTGGGCACGGAATCGTAGGCGATTTCAGGAACGGACGATTCCTGGGCGACGGCTACTAGCGAAACAAGCAAAAGGAACGACAGCCACAGAGCAAGACGTCTCATGCAGGCCTCCTGGAAAAGGTTCTGCCGTGTTGCGGCAGCGACTGCAGCAAAGCCGAAAGCATCCGCCTTCTGAATGAAGACTCAAGGATTGGCCGGTTCGAGAGTGAGCCGATCCTTGGCTTGTTTTTGAACGGCGGTACGCGAATACAGCATGGGAAAATACTGGGTCTGGTCCCATAAGGGGAGCAGGTCGGAATAATGCGGGCTGCCGGGCTGACCGCTCTCGCCGGGCACGTTGACCACCAGCGAACCGTCCCAATTGCCGACATCAATAATTTCGCGGTAGCTCGGCCCGCTGAGCTGAGCAAAACTTTGATCCCCGTAGTAAGCGGCATTCACGGTGTAAGAATCGCCGGGGCGAGGCACGGGTCCGACATCGAATAGAGATCTGCCTCCCGGCAACAACTCCAAAACGTGGTGGAAGGTAACGGTGTGCAGGCGACCCCAGGACCAGGCCGATGGGTCCGAACCTTCCAGCGATTTCAAGCGCTCGAAGGCAACATGCAGCGTGTCGCGGAGCAGTTGGTCGCGAGCCGTTACCGGGTTGGATCCGAAGGTTTCAGCGTCGGGATTCTGGAGATGGGAAATCATCAGCGAAATCGGTATATGGCCGCGCAGGGTAGACCATGAGTTTTCCGGCGCGAGGCGGTGCAGCATGCGATCCTCAATCTCAAATTGCCACAGCTCATAGAGGGCGGCGGGCGCGGAATTGCGATCAACTGAGGCGTTCCACTTGAGAAGTATCTGCGCGGCGGGA
>DATGIY010000722.1:0-6106 GCA_035295475.1 Terriglobales bacterium | reverse complement strand
AATCCCCTTCCAGGGGGTGTACCGCCTGGATAGTAAGGGCAACGTGCAATTGCTGACAAAAGATCTGGCGCAGCCGAACGGCTTGGCCTTTTCGCCGGATGGTAAACGCTTTCTCGTGGATGACAGCGAAAAAAGAAACATTCGGGTTTATGACGTGGGCCGGGATGGCAACCTGAGCAACGGCCGCATTTTTGGCGAGGAACCGGGTGGACCGGATGATGGCGTGCCCGATGGCATGCGTTTCGATCGGCGCGGCAATCTCTTCGTCACCGGCCCCAAGGGCATATGGGTGTGGGATGCGCAAGGCCGCCACCTGGGGACCATCGTGCTGCCTGAGCAACCGGCCAACCTGGCCTGGGGCGACAAGGATTACGGCACGTTGTACATTACTGCCACCACGTCGGTATACCGCTTGCGCACAAATACACGCGGCTTCGTCCCTTACCTGGCACACTGAAGCCGGGCTACCGAGCGAGAATTAGCCATGCGGGTACAGATTTTTGTCGACAAGCGTTCCATGGCCGCCGCGGCCGCCGGGCAGGCCGCCGAAGCTATACGCGGGGTGATCGCCGACCATAGCCGTGCCCGCATTGTGGCAGCCACGGGAGCTTCGCAACTTGAATTCCTGGAATTTCTCACCAGGGCTCCAGATCTGGACTGGAAGAAAGTGGAACTTTTTCATCTCGACGAATATGTCGGCCTTCCCATGATGCACCCTGCCAGCTTTCGCAAGTATCTGGTGGAACGACTGGTCCAGAAAACGGGGATTGCAACCTTTCATGCCCTGGCAGGCGATAGGCCTGATCCCCACGCGGTAACGCGCGCGGTTGGAGATGAACTGTCGGCTGCCCCGGTGGACGTGCTGTTTGCCGGAATCGGTGAAAATGGCCACCTCGCGTTTAACGATCCACCCGCTGATTTTGAAACCGAACAGGCGTACATCGTCGTCGATCTCGACGAGGCCTGCCGCCGGCAGCAGGTCAACGAGGGCTGGTTCGGCCATATTGCGGAAGTGCCGCGTCACGCCATTTCCATGTCCGTACGCCAGATCCTGAAGGCCAAGGAGATCGTCGTGGTCGTTCCCGAGGCTCGCAAGGCAACGGCAGTAAAGGCTACCCTGGAGGGCGCGATCACTCCTATGGTGCCGGCGTCTATCCTGCGCACGCACCCGAATATCAGCCTTTATCTGGATCAAGACTCCGCCAGCCTGCTGGGCGAGAAGACTCGGGCATCCATTTTGCATGGCAAACTTTTTGTAACGTCGCAAGCGGAGCAGAACGCATGGCCAAATACGTGATTCAGAGCAAGCATGGAGCGCCACCCATGGGCGCCTACTCGCAGGGATGGCGAGCCGGAGACTTCATTTTCGTGACCGGCACGGGTCCCATCGACCCCGAGACCGGCAAGATGGCGGGCGACACCATCGAGCAGCAGACGGAACAAACCATCAGCAACATCGCAGCCATCCTTGAAGCGGACGGCGCCTCCCTGGCTGACGTGGTCAAGGTTACTGTCCACCTCAGCGATCCCAGCCTGTTCGCCCGCTACAACGAGGTCTACGCAGGACGCTTTAGCAAACCCTATCCCGTGCGCACTACCGTGGGCAGCGACCTGAGCGCCGCGCCCGGCATGCTGATCGAGATTGATTGCATGGCCTATAAGCCCCAGACGAGCAAAGCGGCGGGAAAAGCGCGCGGAGGCAGTCGGAAAGGGACGAAGTAGACTGCGGTTTGCTCAAGCTTTGTGACGCGGGCGCCCTCGCCCGCGATGCGCCGTCTCGAAGCCCATTCTGCTGTGGAAATCACAGAGGCGATTTGCGCCTCGCTTCTGCCATTCTCTTGCTGTCATTCTGAGGAAGCGCGAGCCGCGCTTACGCGGTGAGCGCGCCCGTAGAACCTGTGCATTTGTCGGGTGAGACACGATCGCTGCGCAATCGCGATCAGCGGCTCATAGGCATGGCTTTCTCGCCTACCATAAGCGGCGCTTCTCGCCCGCGGGCGGAAACCTTCTCCACGGCTGCAATCTCGCCTCCACGCACCAGCAACGCGTTATCAAAGTTATTCACGGTTGGACACACGTGCCGGGGCAGAAGATAAAGAATCTCGCCCGGCGCGGGGCCGGAGACGCCTGCCGCCACCGCCATCGGCAAATGCTCCTCGCTAGGCGAAAGTGATGTCAGCTCCGGGTGGCCAAGGACCACGCAGGTCGGCACGCCGGCATCGGCGGAAACAGTTTTGTGTCCGGCATCGCAGGTTACGATGCCTGCCCGGGGGCGGCTAACCACGCGTGCAACGACCAATGCTGCGGGACGATAGCCATACTCCTGAGGTAATTGCGCCAGACTGCTGGCATCGCAATAAACCACCGTTCCCGGCGATACGCGATGCACAAAGCGGCGGCCGTCAAATCCTGCATACGAAAGCGCGCACGGAAAACTGGGGGTCCCCGCGGTAATCACTTCCGGCACTTCCCTTCCATCACGCTCAACCGCGGCTACAACTTCCAGCAACTGGTCGTAGCCGCGGTGTGCCGCCTGGGTGCGCTCCGGCAACTCCAACCCGCCTAGCTGGCCGTCGTAGTAATGCAACCCACGGAACTCCAGACCAGCAGCCCCGATAGCCTTCACAAGGGCCGTAATCTCACTGACGGCCTGCTGCTCAACGCCCGTGCGATTCATCCCGGGATTGATGTCGAGAAAAACGCCTACTCGGCTCCCGCGCCATTGCTTGATCTGCTCTTGATTTTCTGCCAGCACGGAAACTCGCACGCGGCGGAACTGTGCCGCTAATTCCTGCACTCGTCGCGCATTCGCACCCATGGAGGGATAGGCGAAGAGCACGTCCTCGGCGCCGCACTGGCACGCGGTCAGCAATTCCAGTGTGGTGGCGCATTTAAAGTTGCGGATCCCGCGCTCCACCATCAGACGCAGCGTGTAGGCCAGTTTGGCGGTCTTGATGTGCACGCACCAGCGATTGTTATCGCCGCCCAGCAACTCCAAGGTTCGCTCCAGATTGGAAGCCACCGCCTCGGGGTAGATCACCAGGGCCGGCGTGAGCACATCATCCAAGCCGGAAATACGGTAATCTTCGCGCCAGGAAAATTCCGTCAGCATCGTCTTTTGTGCCATGTGCAGCGATGATAGCGCCATCGCTCAAAATCCACCACAAAGCAACTGAACGCGGGACGACTCCTCGCTGGGTTTGACCGCCCCTGGCAGCGATAGTAGGCTCTCAACACCTTCCATGTCCTCCACGGGCTCTAAACCGTCCCAGCAGGTCGCAATGCCGGGCCTGGTGCGCGGCTTGGGGTTGTGGTCCGCCACCGCCATCGTGATTGGCGACACCATCGGCACGGGCGTCTTTCTGGTCACCAGCGACATGGTGCGCACGGTCGGCTCGGCGGCTCTGGTGTTCGCTGCCTGGATTGTGGGCGGGCTCATCGTTTTATTTGGCGCCTTCTGCTATGCGGAGCTGGGCGCGGCATTCCCGAAAGCCGGCGGTGCCTATGTGTATCTGGAGCGCGGCTTAGGACCGTTGTGGGGTTTTCTTTTTGGCTGGATGAGTTCGTTCCTGGAACGGCCGGTCGGAATGGCCACGCTGGCGGCGGGATTCGTGCGCTTCATTGGTTTTCTGCTGCCGGCAGTCGCTGCTCCATTGTGGGTTGGGCACGTGGGTGGCTATAGCTTCAGCCTGACCGTCGCCCAGCCGCTAGCGGCGGCCGTGATTGTGGTCATCACCGCCGTTAATTATTTGAGCGTGCGCCTGGGAGGCGCGATCCAGATACTGCTGACCTCGTTAAAAATCGCTACCATTGTCCTGATCGTATTCCTTGGCGTGATACTGGGTAAGCACGCTGCGGTCACGGCTGGGTCGGTGATCAGCCCTATTCGTCTGGGAACGCTCGGCGCATTTCTTACCGCGCTCGTTCCCGCCATGTGGGCCTATAACGGCTTCAACGACCTGGGTGATCTGGGCGAAGAAATTCAGCAGCCGCACAAAAATATTCCGCGAGCCATCATTGTCGGACTGCTCACTGTAGGCGGCCTGTACCTGGCGGCGAACCTGGTCTACTTTCACGTGCTCCCGCTGGCGCAACTGGCGGAGTCGCAACACGTCGCTTCCGATGTAGTGCAATCCTTTGCCGGCCACCAGGGTGCCGCCTGGCTGACCTTGGCGATGGCGATCTCGGCGCTCGGGGCCCTGCACGTGGTGGAACTTACCGGAGCGCGCATTCCTTACGCCATGGCCCGCGACGGCGCATTCTTCCACTTTGCCCAGCGGCTGCAGCCCAGGTTTCGCACTCCTAGCGGCGCCCTGCTCCTGGAAGGCGGCCTGGCGGCGGCTCTGGCCTTAACTGGCACCTTTGAGCAGCTGTATTCTCTTTTTGTGTTTGCCGTGTGGATCTTTTTTGCTCTGGTCGCCCTGGCGCTGATCCGTTTGCGCCGCAGAGAGCCGGAACTGATCCGCCCTTACCGCACCTGGGGCTATCCCTGGACTCCCCTCATCTTTTTCGTAGCGGCTGTCGCCCTGACCGTGAACCTCTGGCTGGTGCGCCCCGTTCGTTCTTCGCTCGGGCTTGCCGTGATCCTGGCCGGTGTTCCCTTTTTCTACTATTGGCGAAAGACAGCCGGGTCTGGGGCCACCAGCCAAGCTGAGGATGTCAGACCATGAACCTGCTGCATCACTGGATCCTGAACTCAAATTACTGGAAGCGCACGGTGAGGGAAGAGATCGTTCCCTGGGGCCTGACCGACGTGCATCTGGGAGACAAGATTCTGGAACTCGGCCCGGGTCCCGGAGTTACGACTGACCTGCTCCGCCAGTCTCATCGGCATATAACCTGCCTGGAAATCGATCCCCAGTTGGCGCACGGCCTGCGTCAGAGCTTTAGCGGGACGAATGTGACCGTGGTGAACGGCGATGCCGCGTCTCTGCCGTTTCCTGACGGCACTTTCAGCGGAGCCGTGGCATTCACCATGCTCCACCATGTGCCTTCCCCAAAGTTGCAGGATCGAATATTGGCCGAGGTTTGCCGAGTGCTGCGGCCCGCGGGAGTGTTTGCCGGTACTGACAGCCGCTGGAGCCTGATGATGCCCATCGTTCACCTTTTCGACACCATGGTATTGGTGCCGCCGGAGAGTATGGCTGCGCGGCTTAAAGCGGCGGGATTCGCCGACGTCCGCGTCGATACCGCGAAGTCCCGCTTCCGCTTCGTGGCTCGCAAGCCAGCGACGCCCGCATAAGCTTGCCGGTGCCAATCTGATCCTTCTACTTTCTCTTACAAACGGAGAGCTGAGTTGCATGACAAACATTCGGGAAAAAGCGATTGCAGGGCTCAAGAAGGGTGATTGCTTCGCGCTTTCACGCACCTTCGCCGAGCAGGACACCCATAATTTCGCGGATATCAGCAAGGACTACAATCCCGTGCACTTTGACGATCGCTTTGCCCAGGCCAAAGGATTTCGCGGCCGAATTTGTCATGGATTGCTGGTTGCCAGCCTGCTGACGGAGATCGGTGGCCAAATCGGCTGGCTGGCTTCGGAAATGAATTTTCGCTTCCGCAGACCCGTGTATTTTGGCGACACCATCGAATGTCGTCTTACGATCACCGAGCTCGATGACCGCAACCGGGCGAGAGCGGAAGCGGTTTTTAAGAACCAGCACGATGAAGTTGTCTTGCAGGCGCTACTGAGCGGCATTGTCCCAGGTTCTCCGGAAAGGCGCATCATGGAGCTCATGTCGCCGAAGGAAAGCCAGAGCTAAGATCCGCATTCCGATTTACCTCCTGAACGGCAGCAAACACTACAGCCGGTTTCTCTCTCTAACTAACAGGCTGAGATTTCAGCCGACGGTCGGAGGTGCGCATGCGCAAAGCGGCTTTCTCAATGGCTATTCTGCTGCTCTCCGCGGTCTGGGTAGTCGCACAGACTGCGGGTACGGGTCAGGCCGGCACGCCGGCACAATCACCAACACCAAACACTTCTATGCCCCAGAGTAGCGGGACGGCGCAAAATCCGCAGACACAAAGCGGAACACCCCAGGGGCAAACGCCGGCAACCCCACAAAACAATCCCCCGAGTACGACGCCGGCAACCAATCCGCAAGCT
>DATGIY010000721.1:0-2775 GCA_035295475.1 Terriglobales bacterium | reverse complement strand
GCCGGTGGTTGCCCCTTCCGAGAAGGAAGTAGCGCGCGTGGCTGCGGTAAAGGAACAATGGGCGCAAAAACTACTTCGCGGCAACCCGGCTGTATTTGGCGTGGGAGTGGGCGGCAGCTACGACAGCCCGGGCGAGGCCGCGCTGGTGATTTTTGTCGATCAGGATATGTCCTACACACCGCCCGCGATCATCGATGGGGCCCGAGTTCGGGTGCGCCGCAGCGATCGCTTCCGCGCCTGGGGTTGGAACGAACACCAGCGGACGTCTGCTTGTTCGGGCGGCAGCTTCCCCCAGGACCAGCAACTGCTGCAGTCAGACCAGTGGGGTGGGGCCGGACTTAAGCCGGCGGGCAACCTGCCGCAGTAGTTCTTCCGGATGGACGGGTTTGCTCAACAGGGGAAATTCGTGTCCGCCGGCGCGGGCGGCTAGCAGGAGGTCCGCGGTGGCCGCCTGTCCGGATAGCAGCAGGACTTGGCAATTGGGCAAAAATTCCCGCACGCGGAGCGCGACCTCGATGCCGTTCAGGTCGGGCATGACGACATCGCTGATCAGGAGCGCAGGCTGGAACTCAAGGCTCTGCTGCAGGGCCGCTTGCCCGGAGTAGGCTACCTGGGAATCATAACCTTCCTGGCGCAGGATCAGACCCAGAGTGTTAGCAATGACAATTTCGTCATCTACCACCAGCACTTTAGGCCGCATGGGTGTTGGCATAGGGGCGACAACACAAAGCAAAAAACCGATCAGGGGCGCCGCAGGCGCTTCATTTCCGCGCGCAGCGCGTCTTCCACCTTCTTGGACCGCCTTTCGCCGCGGGCTACCCGGCTCACATAGGAACGGTCCACTCCCAGCTGCCGGGCTACACGCGAATAAAGTCCGCGATAGCGCGCATATCGCGCCCATTCGGGATTTTTGCTACTATGGCTTGTCACCATTGATGACAGAGTTGGATTTTTGGGCTCAGGTACCCGACTAATATAACGCTGGCGTTAAACCTGTCAAGGAAAGTTTCTTGCGCGCTGCCGCCAAAATGGCCAGGCCGGAATGGGCCGAAAGAATCCAGAAACTGCGTGTGCGGCTGCAGCTAAGCCAGACCGACCTGGCGGCTAAACTGGGGGTCTCAGCCATGGCCGTTTCCCGCTGGGAACGCGGCATCAATGAGCCGCCGGCCCAGGCCTACATCCAGCTCGGTAAGCTCGCCGGCGATCCCGAGTGCTGGTTCTTCTGGCAGCGCGCGGGGCTTAGCAAGGCTGACCTGAAGCGCGTCCTGTAGTCCAGTCAACTAAGCGTGACTCAGTTACGCGCGATCCCACCAGATCGTCAATTGGTTCTGTGCCGGGGAGCGGGCATGGGCCGGCTTCCCATGCGGTCGCGCCACAGAATGGCGTTTAAGCGCTGGGCCGGGGCGGCGTCGGCGTGGGAAAAATCCATTTTCAGCGATTCCTGCGCTCCCGGAGCATGGGCAGCATTTACGCGGTAGAGCAGGCCGTTGTCGCGATTGCGATAGTCGGCTGGAAAGGGCGGCTGTCCCGACCCGCTAAACAAAGGCGCCAGCAGCGGCGCCAGGGCGTCATTGTTGTTCATGGGCGGCAATCCCAGCAGCGCCTCCATGGTGTGGATGACGCTCACGGTGGTGTAGAAGTGGTGGTCAACATAGGGATTGGCAGCCGATCCAGGTGAATATTTGCTGATAATGAAAGCAATGCTGCGGTGTGCGTCCACGTGGTCAGCGCCGTCCTGGGCGTCATCTTCCAAGGCAAAAATAGCTGTGTCTTCCCAGTAAGGGCTGTGCGACACCGCCTCCACGACTCTTCCCAGCGCCAGGTCGTTATCGGCCACCGATGCGGAAGGAGCAGGGAAACCCGGCCGAGTGCCCGCCGTGTGATCATTGGGCAAACGCAGCAGGATGAAGGAGGGCATCTGTTCGCCCTTATTCTCCTGGCGCGCTTTCACGAAGCCCTGAAATTCGTTCAAGAATTCGTCCACTCGCAGCTGGTCGGGATAATCAATGCGGAAATCGGCGTATCGGGGATCAAAGTGGCCGCGCAGTTCGGGCTTGGTCGCCACATCGCGCGCCAGCACCGGCACAGGCCAGGGCCAGGGACTGGGACCGCCAGGAGGCTGGCCCACATCGGACGGCAGCGGCTCGCCTTTGTGGATCCTGGGATGCGCGCAGGTTTGTCCCGAACTCAGCGGCGTGCCCATGCGCGGCGAAACCGCGCTTCCTCTCTCCCCGCACCATATGCTGGTCACGTATTCGCCATAATGGCGATAGCTCAAGCCATGGCGTGCTAAATCACCCCAGAGATAGCCCGTCTCCGGCTCATTGACATCCGCCTCGTGCTCCTGCAGGGGCAGATCGCCGGCCACTTCCCCTTCGTAGTCATAGGTGCGTTCCCGGCCCCGGTAGGCGATTTGCCAGGTTTTTTCCGTGTAATCGGAAGTGATGCCGGCAGTGGACCAGACGTGTCCGTCTCCCGAGACTTCGCCGCTATCGTAAAAGTTATCCAGGATGCCGAATTGCCGCGCCAGCGCGTGTTCGTTCGGGGTAATGTCCTCGCCGTACATGGTCAAGGAGTGATCGCCGTCGCCGGGTTTGAGATCACCCAGGATCTGATCGTAAGTGCGGTTCTCCTTGATGATATAGATCACGTGGCGAATGGGATTTTTCCCGGAACGAAACACCATTTGTCCGGGATCGGCGTTCATCAAATTGCTCTGTTCGACCTCGCGCGTCCATTCCGGCAACTGCGGCTCCGCCTGGCTGATGCTCAGAC
>DATGIY010000720.1:0-4407 GCA_035295475.1 Terriglobales bacterium | reverse complement strand
ATTCCCACATACGGGACGCTCGTCGCGCTCGGATTTCTGGTCGCGCTCTGGATTATCCTGCGCTTGGCCAAGCGCGCCGGTTTGCCGTCAGAAGCGGTTACCAACCTTGCCATCTACTGCGCGCTGGCTGGTCTGCTCGGGGCGAAGCTCTTCATGTTCCTGTTCGATTTTCAGGAATACTGGAACAATCCCAGGTCGATCTTTACGCTTAGCACCCTGCAAGCCGCTGGCGTTTATCAGGGCGGCCTCCTGCTGGCCGTGATCACCGCCATCGTCTACATGCGGCACATGCATCTGCCCGCGCTCGAAACGTGCGATATCTTCGCACCCGGTATAGCCGCGGGACACGCCATTGGGCGAATTGGCTGTTTCGCCGCAGGCTGCTGCTGGGGAGTGGAGACCCACCTTCCCTGGGCGGTCACATTCCGGAATCCGGATGCCTATAACTTAGTCGGCGTTCCGCTGGGAGTGCCATTGCACCCCACGCAATTGTACGAGGCCTTCGCGAATGCGCTGATCTTCTGGTTCCTGTACCGCTGGATCAAGCGGCCGCACGCGGCTGGCGAAATAATCGGACTTTATCTGGTCTCGTATTCAAGCGTCCGGTTTCTGATCGAGTTCGTCCGATTCCACGAGCAAGGCGTCCATTTTGGTCTCTCCCTTACGCAGTGGATATCGCTGGTCTCGCTCGCCGCAGGAATCTGGATCTTGCTCACACGGCGGCAAGCTCCGAAGTTGGCGCTTGCGGCTTAACGACTGCGCCTCCTACTGCGATCCCACCGGCAATGCGGCTGCGTTGCTCGCAAATCCGTTTTGGGTGATCACCAGTTGGTGGCTTCCGGGTGGCGTGCCTGCTGGTACCGTGAAAGCCGTCAGATACAGCCCCACGAACGTCGGGTACAGTCCGGCGGTCGCTTGGATTGATTTGTCGTCCAGCATCGCCGTCGCTGCGGTGGTGACGTGAGCGAACGCCGAGGATGGAGCGGCGACGCCGCTGGGAACTGCCGGCGCAGTCTGCCCCATACCCACCAGGAACACGATGATTACATCGTTGGGGAGTGCCGGGTGACTTGCGGTCACAGGCGTTCCATCGGCGCGTGTGGCCACTACGGTTCCATCGCCTGCCGATAGCAGCCCAGGAGTCGCAGGAACCAGGCTGATGTGGTCTGGAACAGTTAAAGCGCCGTTCACGTTGACAAGTACGGTGTATTGGTTGCCTGGCGAGAGTTCATAAGGAATCTGGGCGTCGATCAAGTCGAACGGAAGCTGCGGGGTGCGGATCTGAGCCACTCCATAGAGTGGCGCGGCAATGCCGCCGATCATCACCTGTGCGCCGTTCAGGTTTGTCGGAAGTGGCGTAGTTTGCGCCAAGGTGCTAGGCGCTCCGGACAGGTTCTTGCCGTAAATTTGCACCACAGTTCCTGGAGCGAGCGGCGCGCCAGCACGCGCGTTTAACAGTCCCAGCGTCCCGTTTGTCAGCAGCACCGGAGCATTCGCCGGCAACACTTGGCCTACTACCGTCGAATTCCCAGTAATCAAAGCCGATTGTCCGCTCAGATCGCCTGAGGTGGCCTGGACAGTGACCTGCGTCTGGGTGGCATCTTGATCCGGCACCCAGGTGATCGAATACAAAGCGTTCAGCGGGTCAGACAAGTGCATTGTCTTTGCGCTCGGATCGCCCGCTGAAAACTGAATGGTTACGTGCGCCTCCGGACTGCCTGCGGTGTTCGGATCAGGGACCAGGTTGCCGCAATTGTCGATCACGGTTACCGTGACGGGCACGGGCCCTGCCACCTGTGATGAAAAATTGTTGACCAGTCCATCCGTGAATGTCGGAACGAGCCCGGTCGGAGTGCAAACTGGCGCGGTAGCGCGCGGTTGAGGAAATCTCGAACCGGTCGTAATGGTTCCAGGCAGTACGACCAGACTGACGTTGGTGGTTCGAATGACAGAGCCAATCTGGAAATTTACGCCGCCTCTGTAGATCCCCGGCGCCAGTCCCGCGGTATTCACCGAAACGCTTGCCATCCCCGGAGCCGGGGTGGATGCCATTGGTGTAGTCAGCGTCACGCCCAGCCAGTTCGCGCTGGTAGAGCCTGAAAGTTCCTCCGCACTCGCCGTGATTGGGAGCGCGGTCTGGCTGCTGACAGCTATCTCCACGGACTGAGGTTGGGGATTGACACCGGCTTTCGTGACAAACACTATCCCGGTAGGGCTGGGAATGGGAGCCGGACCAATCCGCGCTGGGTCCGACAAGTTCAATACGGCGGTGAAAAGCGCCGGAGAATTGCTGGCTTGGGGGGATGAGATTTGCACTTGGGCAAAATACAGACCTGGCGACGAGGTACTTGTGAACGATTGATTCACCGATAACATGAACTCGCCGGGCGATCCCGGACTTGCGGAACCGGTCGCGTTTGCGATCTGTAACCACTCGCTTCCACTCACGATCGTGGCCGTCCAGGTCAGAGTTTGCCCGCCTGGATCGAAAACTTTGAACGTTCGCGAGACGGGTGATCCATGACCCTTCCGGGCATCGAATTGTATGCCGTCAAAGTTGAGCCTTAAGAAAGGGGTGTTGGGAGTGACCGTGATCGCCACCGGCACTTGTTGCGGTGGCAGATTTCCCAGACTCACGTTCAGGACGGCGAAGTAAGGTCCGGGCGTTAGCGTGGAGGCGTTGACTCTTACCTGAACAACAGACCCAGTTTGCGAGTTCACCGTGCCTTGTGCTGGCGTGACTGTCAGGCCTGGAGTACTCTGCGCAATGCTCACGGTATAATTCTGCGCTCCACCCCCGCCTGTATTCTGAATCAGAAGATCGCCGGAGCGTATCGCTCCCGTCTGTACATCGATTTGCAGCACCGGCGGTGAAATTGCCAGCACCGGATTCGCGGCCTGAACATTGACAGTCACATTATGCTGCGTCGAGGATGTGAATGCCGTGTTCGGAAGAGCAGTTGCGGTTATCGTAGAGACGTACGAATTTCCGCCTTGAAGCGTGCTGGTGTCGATGGTCGCTGTAACCAGGGCCGGCGCAACACCCGAGGACGGCGAGATGGACAGATAGGAAGGCGCGGGCGTTCCGGTTGCTGCAATCTGAAAAGGAATGGGCACGCCATTTGTGGATGACAACATGAACGATTCTGTAATCAGGTGCGAACCGGACGGCGTGGAAACCTGAATATCGCTAAGACCCTGAATGCTGCCTGGACTGGGTACGTTCAGCGTCACTGAAATGACCTGGGATGGGGGCGTCGTCAAAGGTGAAGAAACCGTGATGGTCGCCATATATGTCCCTGGACTCAAACCCGCCGGATTCAAAGTTGCATTCACCTGTCCCGGAGTCAGCCCCACAGTTGAATCGATCGTTAGCCAAGTCGCGCCGGAAGTCATAACCGAATAGGCCGTAGCTGGAGTGGTGGCCGTGATGCTGATCGGCTGTGAGGTCGGCGCCAGACCGTAATAGCCTGTGGCTGAAATGGCGCTTGGGGAAACGTTGAGCATTGGTTTACCCGTCGTCGCCGAATTCCCGATCGGCAACATGACGCTATTACTAGTCACCCCTCCAATGCTGAGCGTTAAGGCATAGTTGATAGGCACTAAATCGGTGGGGACGGAAAAGTTCACTTGATTGAATCCTACAGCCCCTGGTTGTAAGCCGGAAAACACGATGGGCGCAGTTTCGTCGTTCGCACTGATTGCGGGCCGCGGGGCGGCCGGCGATGCCGCTCCGGTTAGCTCCGCAGTGGGAGCAGGGCTGGGCGCCGTTGGGATACTCACAGTTATGGTGGGAGCTGCCGTCGTTGTGGATGGCGGAGTCGAAGGCGCCGCCGCGCCAGTCATCTGGGAAGGGGAAGTGGGACCAAGTCCCGTTGCGATCACGGACAAGAGCTGTCCCGGATACGCCGGGGCGGACGACGTGATCGGAGCTCCGGTGATCGCATCCACAAACATTCCGAGCCCCGCGCCGTTCCCCGAAATGCTGAAGAGGCCTGGGGCATATTGGCCAACCGTGATTGGGAACGGCTGCGAGCTTGGATTACCGGTGTCTAAATTCGTAACGGTCACGACCACCGTGGTGGGCCCCACAGGCGCCTCCACCGGCAGTTCGATATTGATCTGATTTGGCGAGGCAAACGAGATGGGAGCCAGCAATTGCCCAATCTGAACGTGAACGCTGCACAGGTTCGTGGACAAAGGCGCCGGGCCCGCCGTGCAGGTCCCTAGTGAAAGGCTGCTTCCGAAGATGGATGCAAGCATTCCGGGAGCCAGCACTGCTTGGAAGGACGCCTCATTCACAACCGAATTGATGGCCGGCTGAGCATTCCCAGTTCCGGCGGCGGCGGACGTTAGCAGGATCAGTACGGCTCGCCATCCTGCACATTTCCAGCTTTCAAATCTCAA
>DATGIY010000719.1:0-3638 GCA_035295475.1 Terriglobales bacterium | reverse complement strand
CGGGGTAGCGGAAGTAGAAAGCAAACTGACCGGCCTGCACCTGAACGGGCATGGCATTGGCCGCGGGTGGCGTGAAGTACACTTGCGACCAGGCTTTGACGCCAAAAGCACCGAGAGCCAGCACCTCCGTACCCACCAGCAGAAACGCGGCCAGTACCAGCCCCATGGCGCCGCCGGGGAAATTCTTTAGCTTAGCGCCTGGCTTGGCGCTGGAATATTTCCAGACGAAGAGGGCCAGCAAAATCTGGCCCGCGAGGAAGGCGATGCCTGCCTCCACCATCGTCTCCGACATTTGCTCATCAATCAGATGGCCGTGAGTGGAGATGTCGGCAGGGGGAGCCCAGGTGTGCATGACAATCGGGATCGCCGACAGAATCGCAATGAGGATAATGGTGACCGCCAGTATCTTGCCCATAATGCTTGCCTCTGCCGGTTACAGCCGGCGCTTTGCTGTTAACGAGCCGCCGCAAACTAGCCGCAGCGGCTCGGATTGGGAAGCTTACTTGGCCTTGAAGGTGAAATTCACGGTCGCGGGCTTGCCCGCCGCCACCGTCACCTTCTGGGTCTGCGTACCGTAGGTCTCGTGCCAAGCGGTCAGGGTGTATGTCCCCGGCGGAACGTTGTCCAGAGTGAACGAGCCACTCGGATCGCTTACGCCGTAAGGACCTTTCACCACAACCATGTAGCCGTGCATCCAAGGATGAATGTTGCACTTCACCGGGATCGCAACTTCTTCCGCTTTCCAACTGGTCGTGAATGGCGGAGAGCCCTGAGGCTGGGACTTGTTCCAGCCGATATTGCCGCCGCCGGGTTGGGGCATGGGATGGATGTTATGCGTGGTGGGATCGCTGTTGACCACCTGCAACTGCTGGCCGACGTCCATGCCGGCCACGTGGGGCTGGTACATGCAGCCCTTCTGGTCCCAGACAATAGGCTTGGAGGGGACGGCCGCCGCGGCCGAGGCCGAGAGGCCCTGAGAGATGTAGACCACAACGTTAGCCAACCCGCCGTTGGGACCCACCACCACATTTTCCAGCCTTGCGGGAGTGGGGTGCTGCTTGGAGCAGGTTGGGTCTTTGGACATGTCGATGGGGCGCATATGGGGAGCGGTTCCCTCGAGCTTGATGCTGCCAGTGACTTTGCCTTCGCCAGCGGCGTTGACGCGTGTGTCCGTGAACAGCAGTCCTAGCGCGACCACTACCAGGACGGCCAAGATCGCTGCGGACTTGTACAGACTTTTCATGAATGTCTTCTCCTGGGGTTATTTCCTATTTCGTTTGAGATTGAGCCGCCGGTGCATTGGGGTTAATCGGCTTCAATCCCAGTTTCTTGGCAATCTGCTTCTCTGGCGTATTCATGGGCTGCAAAGTACGCAGATACATGACCAGGTCCCACGCTTCGTCGGGCTTGAGGTTATCGGCGAAGGAAGGCATGGGGGTGCTGTCCAGGCCGGTCATGAAAATGCGGTAAAGATCGCGGTCGGTTTCGCCGCACTTAAAGCGAGTGCCGTCGTGAAAATTGAAAGGCTTGATGGGGCGATTAAAATCGTCAGTCAGAGTGTCGGCAGAGGGACCATTGGCACGGCCGGTAACGCCATGACACTTCCAGCATTCTGCGTGGCGAAAGACTTCCTGGCCCGCCTTGATGCGCTCCGCGGTCACCGCCGGTTCGGCCGGAATCTGCAGGACCGGGCCAGGCTTTTCTTTTGCAAAACGCGGGGAGAAGTGCTTCACGTAAGCGATCAGGTCGGCCCGGTCCTGATCGCTGAGGGGAAACCACCGCGGCATGTTGGAATTGACCAGCCCGCGGCCGATGGTATTGAACAAGTCTTCATCGGTGGGCAAGGTGCCGGTGGGTGTGGAACGGCACTTGAAAATGCCCAGAGTAAAATTGCGCGGCTTGGGATCAATCCACTGCGCGTTTTCGCCTTCACCGTCCCCGATGGGGCCATGGCAGCCGATGCAAAAGCGACGGTACAGTCCCTGGCCGTCTTTGGCGTGCCCGGTGAGCTTGCCAACGTGGCTCTCCATGTTCATGCGCTGCTCTTCGTCGTACTGCGTCACCTGGGACCAAGAAACGGCAGAGAACGCAAACACCACAGCAGCGCTCAGCAGCAACGACCACGTGGTTGAAATTGTGCGCATCAAGTTCCTCTTAAAAATCGAAGTCCATACCCAGGAACACACTGCTGTTCGTCAGACTGGTACCGGTGATGGGCGCCGCCCCTTGCTGCCGCGACATCGAGTATTCCGGCTCGATCGCAAAGCCGGCGCGGCTGTACATGAAGGGATACCAGCGCATCGAGAAGGTATACGCGTCGACATTGCCCAAGCTGGACGGCAACGTGGGCAAGGCTTGCTGAGACATGCGAATAAACTCGTCTCGCTGGATGAAGATCAGTTGCGGGTTGACGGTGTAGTGCGTTTCCAGAAAACCGCCATTCCAGGAGGGACTTCGTGCTCCCACCGGCAGCGGCAGATTGGCCTGGGTGCCGGTTCCAAAATAGGCGCTGTCCGAGCCGTGCTGGAACAGTAAGGTAAAGTCCAGTTTCTTCAGATAGAACAACCCAAACACGCCTTCCCGGCTATAGCCCTTGTTGCCCAAGCCGGTTCCAGGAATCGGCACGCCGCCGGAGGTCAGGTAGTACGTGGGCGCCTGGCCGACCATGGCGTAGGCACCGATGCGATCGGCATTGCCGAACATCTTTCCCGTGTCAAACGCCTGACTGGCGGCAAAGAAGCCGCTGTAAGAATTGCCATTGGGCAAATTGACTTGACCATCATTCGAACTCAACAGCGACGCCGAGATCCGGGTGCGATCGTTCTTGGAGTGGCCCAGCCATTCCATGCCCAATTGGTTGTCCCCGATCTGCCCGAAGAAGTTCGTATCGCCCACCGGTGAGAAATGGTAGACGTGATATAAGCCACCATTATTCGACAAATTCATAATGCGCTTTTCCGACACGACATTGTCCAGTTCGAACTTGCCGAACTTGAGATTCAGCCATGGGCTCTTGAGCAGGTTGTCAAAGCGAACCCAGGCCGATTCGAAGTGGAAGGTGGCAGTGTTGTCGGAAGAGGGGGTCAGCAGGAAAGAGATGTTGTTATACAGAGTGCCGCCGTTGAGAATGTCCAGGCCAGATAGGTCGAACCCGTGCGAGTTGACTTCACGTTCAACCTGATTGACGCCCACTCCGCTATCGACGGCGACCTTGTTGCTGCTTTCCCGGTGCCAATTCGGTGTGATGCGCAGGGTCATCGGCCAATAGGCCGGATTCTGCCAGATGGGAGAATCCCGGTCGTTCATCAGCTGATAGCCGTTATCCTTAAAATTTTGGCCAAAAACATTGAGCTTGGGCCACGCCTCATGGCAAGCCGAGCAAGGAAGCCCGTACTTGCGAGCAAAAGCCGGGATGCCAAACGCACTTGGCGCACATCCCAGCACTAAGCAGACAGCGAAGAGCGCACCGGCAAGACTGCCTCGTGCGAAAGAGGGCATTTAACGTCCTCCATCGTATGTAATCAACGTTGAGTTGCTACCCCACACAGAGAACAACTCGGCAACGGAATGAGCCCACCCCAACTGCAGATTCGGTACCAGAACTGGTACACAAGTACTTTCAGGGTGTCCGATCAACG